>NZ_PUGA01000079.1:0-1618 GCF_003236725.1 Pantoea sp. ARC270 | reverse complement strand
GGCGTAGGCATCCATGTTCAGCATGCCCGACAGCAGCGCGCCTGCGTGGCGCAGTTTGCCGATGGCGAAGGCATCCGCCTGCGCCGCGGGGCGGTCACTGAACAGCCTCGCCCCTGCCAGCGTGCTGTGACCCGCCACATCAAACAGGTTCTTCACCGCATAGGGAATGCCCGCCAGCGGGGGCAGGGGCTCACCGCGCTGCCGCTGCGCATCAACCGCGCTGGCTTCTTTCAACATGCGAGGCCCGGTGATTTCCGTCCAGGCATTCAGCGCCGGGTTGTGCTGCTCAATCGCCTGCAGCGTCTGTTTGGCCACTTCGCGAGCGCTGATCTCACCCTGGCGGATCGCCTGCTGCAGCGTCTGAATCGAAACGTCACCTGTTTTCATGCCTGATACACTCCCGCTACTTCCAGCCGATCATCAAGCGGAAACGCCATCAGTGGTGCGGCCATCTCCGCGATACGCGACAGCTGGATTAGCAGCTCGGCGCGGCGGGGATCGTCCAGCGTCAGTTGCAGGATCTGCTCCATATGGCCGATGTAGCTGGCCCACTCATGTTCATTCATGATTCACTCCTGTTTAAAAACCGGCGGCGCTGCCGTTACTGCGCGGATCGCTCGCGCCTTCAAACATGCCGTTGCAGTGACGCACAATGGCACCCGCATGACCCACGGATTCGCTGAAGTCCGGCAGGCGTTCTACCTCGTGCCCCCACTGGCGCAGCTGTGCGACGGTTTCGTCGGCAATGCGGCCTTCCAGCTTCAGCGAGTCTGATGACTGGCCCCAAGTACGCCCCAGCAGCCAGCGCGGTGCACTGACCGCCTGCTGCAGCGGCAACCCCTGAATCACATGGCGGGTAAAGATCGCTGCCTGGGTCTGCGGCTGACCATCTCCGCCCATCGCGCCATAAACCAGCGTCCGGCCATCTTTCAGCCGTGCGGCGGCGGGGTTCAGGGTATGGAAGGGCTGTTTGCCGGGTGCCAGCGCCAGCAGATGGTCAGGATCGAGGCTGAACGCGGCTCCCCGGTTCTGCCAGGTGATCCCGGTGCCGGGCAGGACGACCCCGCTGCCAAATTCGTGATAGATGCTCTGAATAAAGGAGACGGCAAGCCCGCTGCTGTCCATCACACCCATCCAGACCGTATCGCCCGGCCCGCGGCCGCTGCCCCAGTTTGCCGCCTCGCCATCTTTGATCTGGCTGGCGAGGGTGGCGAGGGCGTCCTCAGCCAGCAGCGCCTGCACATCTTCGGTGACGTGACGCGGATCGGTAATGTGCCGGTCGCGCAGCGCAAAGGCTTTTTTGGTGGCTTCCACGATGCGGTGCACCGTCTGCGCCTCGTCAGCCCCGGCCATCTCCAGGCGATCGGTAATGCCAAGGATCGCCAGCGAGACGAGGCCCTGGGTCGGCGGGGCGATATTCCAGATGTCGCCTTCGCTGTGTGCGAGGTGCAGGGGCGTGGTGCGACGGGCGCGATGCTGCTGCAGATCGGCCAGGGTGACCGGCATGCCAAGCGTGGCCATTTCATCAGCCATATGGTGCGCCAGCGGGCCGCGATAGAAGCTGTCCAGCCCCTGTTCGGTAAGCTGGCTCAGGGTCTGTGCCAGCGCAGGCTGGGTA
>NZ_PUGA01000078.1:0-1934 GCF_003236725.1 Pantoea sp. ARC270 | reverse complement strand
GATCTCGTCAATCTTCCTGAACAAACCAGATGGCAATATAGTCCAGTACTGTACTAACACAAAAAACTATGGCGATTTTACTCAAATGAACTGCCTCCAGTATTTTTTTGAAAACAAAAGTATTATGGGTGTGATTATTAGTCAGATTACATCGAACTAAATATCAGCCTTTCAGAAAAGCCCGCTCAGGGAAACCTGAGCAGGCTTTTTGCTTTTGAAAATTGTCACCCGAACCCGCTATAACTTCCCTGGTTTCGCCTTTTCGTCTTTCCTGCTCACAGTTTCAGGGGCGCTTATCGGGTTCAGAGGTTTATTGATGCAGACGCAGCATGCTTGAGATCGATGATAGCGCAGCGATTAGACAGGCCAGTCCAAAGAGATAAACGGCGAACTGCGCGTCTGCGCCTTCCATTAAGCCGTTCAATAAGGCTATTACCATCGCAACCAGTGCTGCGCCGATAGATTGGCCTGCCGTTCTTGCCGTTGATAATAGACCTGACGCCGTGACAGTCCGGTTTTTGGCAACGTTCGAAAACATTTCTTTATTGTTTGGCGGAAGAAAAAGCCCATAACCTATGCCGCAAACAGCTACCCGCCAGATGAAATCAGCGGTCGTGGCTGCCTCAGGTAACAGTGCAAGTGATCCTAAACCCAGGCTAAAAATCACTACCCCAACCGTTGAAATCTGAGTGGGATTCAGATGATTCGATAGCCTGCCAGCAACAGGCGCGCAAATAGCTACAGCAATCGGCCAGGGTGTAAAGATGAATGCTGATTTCAGTACAGAGTAGTGATAGGTGTGCTGCAGGACAAAAGGTAAACCCACCATGGCCATCCCCTGAGCGACAAACATTGAAAAGGAGGAAATAACAGCGAAGGAATACCGCCGTGAATGAAAAATATCCAGAGGCAGTAATGGGTGCTTAGATCGCATCTGAGCAATAATGAAAATTGCCATTAATATTCCTGACGTCATGCCGCATAGAATCAGGATGTGACTCTCCCAGCGCCCGATTTGATCGACAGCGACAACCATCAGTCCCAAAGCCGCAGCAGAGGTTAAAGCCCCTCCCCAGTCAAAGCCTTTTTCCCGTTTATCATCAATGCCAAGTGAAATCAGCGCGAACACGGTGGCAAGCACGCCAAGTGGAATATTGATATAAAATAACCAGGGCCAATCGAGCCAGGAGATAATCAAACCACCCAACGCAGGACCGATGGCCGTCCCCACTGCGAAGGCCAGCGCATTCAGTCCCAGAATTGTGCCTAACGCATTAGGGGGAAAAATCACGCGGTAAAGCCCTAATCCCACACTGATCATCACGGCATAACTCACTCCCTGCAGCACCCGCATAGCAACCAGCATACCGAAGGTTGAAGAGAGACTGCACCCCAGCGATGCCAGTGTAAATAACACCATACCCGCTGTATAAAAGCGCCGCTCTCCTAACCTTGATCCCAGCGATGCGCAAATCAGCATCGTCGCCGCGCTAGCGACCTGATAACCGTTGGTAACCCAGATGACCGAGGCTGAATCTACATGCAGGGCCTCAGCAATAGAGGGCAAGGAAATGTTGACAATGGAACCATCCAGCGCTGCCATGACCACGCCTATCAAAATGGCCGCGGCAGCCAGATAACGCCTGGGCGCTTCAAAACCTTGTTCTAATGTACTACTGCTTACCAACGACATATCCCGGATATCCTTAAGTTTGAAGCACGGTCTCGTCAGTCAGAACCTGACTTAAAAAACTCACAATTCATTGATTTAAAATGAGATTGCCCTGCTACTTATTAAAATCGTAATTGCCATAGGCTGGGAAAACCAGTGAATAAAACCGGGGTGCTCATCGAAAATATTGATGCCCGTGAAATCATTCACAGCGATAGTGGGAGAACAGGCAGGCTGAAGAAATAGCGATGAAAAAAAAGCG
>NZ_PUGA01000077.1:0-1956 GCF_003236725.1 Pantoea sp. ARC270 | reverse complement strand
CCCATCTCCATCTCTTCCAGCTTGCATATGTCATGCAGTACAGCGGAAACAATCAGAATATCGGTGTCAACTTCATACCCGAATTTTTTCTGGATATTCCGGGCAATAAGCAGGACATTGTCCGTGACATCCTCGGTATGCTTAACCAAAGAAACATCCGGTGCTCTGATCGCAAACTGTGCATCTTCAATGTTCTCCCATGCACTGTTCCGAAATGCCTCAACCCAGATTTCACATGCAGCATCCGCAAGCCTTCTGTTTTTGACTGCTGCTAACTGAGGGAAAAACTCTTTTATCTTTTCAATAGTGATTTCGCACATTTCCTGCCTCACAAAGTCCTGTCAGATAATAAAGAAGAACCTTCACCCTATCGGAAACCGGGTGAATATAATGATCTTGCGGGCATTCTATTTTTTAATACGCACCAACAGAAACAATATTTTATTTATTTCCGACAAAGAAATGTTGTTTATGCATTATTTAAAATTAATTTAACTATTCTGCAATAAGGCCTTCGTTAATCACGCTTAAGCCGTCAATATAAAACGGTGAGATTTGCAATTAACCTCACAGAAATTCCGGAGTCTGGTTCATAATAAAACCGTCAACTCCGTTACTGGAAAGCTTATCACCACGCGGGTTGCGTCAGCGATGCCGTGAAAAAGGTCCGGGCGTACCAAATAGCGCCGTTGTCCGGGAGATGAAGTCACGCGCATAGCGTGATAGATAGCGGTTTTTGTGGTAAATAATGCTCAGCGGACTGAAAACATAGTCATTCTGAAGAAGAACGGGCAGAAACACACCTTCCGGATAGCGTTCCTGTAAGGAGGGTATTCTTATTTCAGTCAGAAAAAAGACACCAAATTCAAACAGGGCAAGCATAACATCGATGGAGTCAACCTCAAATATTCTCCGCGGTTCAAATCCCGCCTCCTCAAAGCATGCGTTAACAATTTTGTGCAGCCGGTAATCCGATTTAAAACAGATAAAGGGAAAGTCTTTGAATTTATCAAGCGTCGTGCCCTGCTGGCATCCTGCGATAAAATTATCCGTGTCACTGCCAAAATGCTCAATCAGCAGATTTTTATTTACGGCAAGATAGAGCCTGTCGTTCATCAATGGGATGGTATTTAACAGGGGGTCATCCCCTTGTTTTATCCCGACAAAAAAATCCAGCTCTCCGGACATCAGCATCTGTTCCATCCTGGCTGATTTTTCGTTTGTCAGGTTTATCGTAATGTTGGGCCAATTTTTTATATAATCCGGCAGAACCATAGGAAGCCAGTAACTTCCTCTGTAGGGCGTCGCCCCGATATATAACGTGCCAATATGATGATGCTTAATATCGCTTAATCGCGATGAGATATTATCGCTCTCCATCAGTATCTTTATCGCAGAATCATACAGCGCGCTGCCGGCCTGAGTGAGTTTAATCTGCGGTTTTCTGTGGAAGAGAATCGTATCATAATAATCCTCTAATTTTTTTATGTGTACACTGAGATTTTGCTGAGAGGTTGAAAGATTTTGTGCAGCCCTGGTAAAATTTAAATTTTCAGCCAGCTCAACAAAGTATCGCATGCTGATTAAGTTCATCATGACCTCCCTGTAAGCCTGTAACCAGCGCGTTTTACTCGCCTGATTTACGGCAATCTGCGTGTATTGAAATACTGAAGATAATAATTAAAACTTTCAAAGTTGCTAAAAGAGATGATGATTCTATATTTGCAAGTAAATGAGGTTAAACGTCGTTAACTTTTTTGCATCATCTTCTTTGAATTATCGATTGCCATTATATTTTTTCTCGCGCGCTGTGTCCCCCGACAACCTGAGCTGACGCGATGGTTTTTTTAATACGTGTGAGCGATGGCTCGTTATGCATTACCCGATACCGGCTGTACCCTTATCCGGTGCCGCAGTCTCAGGGTGAATGCACAGTGCATTACGCACCTTAAGAGG
>NZ_PUGA01000076.1:0-2124 GCF_003236725.1 Pantoea sp. ARC270 | reverse complement strand
CTTCATCTCCTGCGGCTCCTGCTGGTATTGCCAGCAACAGCTCCCCTCCTGCTGTGACAACACACATCCGCAGTGGGAAAAAGGGGAAACGGCGCTGGGCCATCCGACCGGCGGGATTTACGCTTACAGCCATGCTTTTGGCGGCTATGCGGGCTCGCATGCGGAGTATGTCCGCGTCCCCTTTGCCGACAATGACTGCTTTGTCGTACCCGACGGTGTCACCGATGAGCAGGCGCTGTTCCTCTCCGATGCGACACCCACCGGCTTCATGGGTGCCGATTTCTGCAACATCCATCCGGGTGACACGGTGGTGGTCTGGGGCTGTGGCGGCGTCGGCCTGATGGCTCAGCAGAGTGCCTGGCTGATGGGTGCACATCAGGTCATCGGTATCGATCGCTATCCTGAGCGGCTGGCGATGGCGCGGGATTTTGCAGGCAGCATCGCGCTGGATTACACCTCGGTCGATATCCACGAAGCCCTGCTGGAACTGACCGGCGGCCGCGGCCCGGACAGCTGTATCGATGCGGTCGGCATGGAGGCCAGGGGGGAAGGCTTAAGTCAGGTCTACGACAAGACGAAACAGATGCTGCATCTTGAAACGGATGTGGGGGCCGCCCTGCGTCAGGCACTCTACAGCTGCCGCAAAGGCGGCAACATCGCTATCCTGGGCGTGTATGGCGTGATGGATAAGTTTCCACTGGGGCTGATGATCAACAAGAGTCTGACCATCCGCACCGCCCAGCAGCACGGGCAACGCTATATGCACAGGCTGCTGGAGCATGTTGCGCAGAATGAACTCAACCCGGCGTTTATGGCGACGCATCGCTTCCCGCTGGAAGAAGCGCCGCGCGGCTATGAGATGTTTAAGCATAAAGAAGATGGCTGTGTTCGTGCCGTCTTTGTTCCCTGAGAACAGGATGCACCTGACCGATCCGGGCGGCTGAGCCGCCCTTTTCTCTTTATCCCCCACGCTTACCTCAACGTCCGATTATCCTTTTATGGCAGCCCGTTCCCCTGAGCAGAGCGGAAGCTGACCGTTCAGAATGGCAGTATCATATGAATTTTTTATGAACCTGAAAGCCAAAAAACGATGTTAAATGAATAACCTGCCTGAACGCTGCCGGTACCGCCATCATTCACATTTTGTAAAAATATTAATCACACTACGTTATCGTTTCATGCATAAATTAGTGCCACCTTTCACTCATGGAGCAGGCAAATGACGCAGTTTGTAGCGATTTTTTTCTCCTCACTCTTTATGTGCAGCAACGTTTTCGCCGGGTCGGTCTCTTCCGTCTCACTCGGGGCCATTTCAACCGCCCTGAATGAACGTTTGCAGGTCATGAAAGCCGTGGCAGGTTATAAAGCGCAGCATCATTTACCCGTGGAGGATCTGCCCCGGGAGCAGGTGGTACTGGAGAACATGCTGCACAATGCGCAGCAGGAAGGACTTGAGCCGGAATCGGTGGAACCTTTTATTCACGCCCTGATGAATGCCAGTAAAGCCATTCAGTATCGCTATCGGGCTGACTGGCTTTCCACGCCGGATAGCCTGCAGGCTGTTCCGGATCTGGCAGAGACCCGGCAGCAGATACAACGGCTGGATACACAGTTACTGACGGCGATCAGTCAGCGGCTGATGGCAGGCACCCTGGCTGATGCCGACAGAGCCTGGCTGCTTTCGCAGCTCGCGGCCCCCCACCTCAGTGAGGCGGACAAAAACAGCCTCGTGACCTCCCTTTCCCGCATTCAGCGCAGGCATTAGGCGGAGGGCGTCACGCAGAACCTGCAGAACGTTCTGCCCCTAAGGGGGAATCTGACACCGGTCATAAGTGAGAACGTTACAGGCAACAGCCCTGATGCGACTTTTCACTCTGAAGAATAGCGGCAAATGCTGTTCGCGAAAGGATGCGTTTACGTTAATGCAGGCATAAGAGCCTGTTGTCCGACAGGCTCTTATGCAGAGTGTTATCAATGCCAGGATCGATGATCAGTGCAGGAGTGAATTAATAATCAAACATCCCGGCGGGGATTTTATGACTCTCTTTTGTATCAGCGTAAGTCCGCGCAGTCTGGTAATCAATCACCGGAATGGGCCATGTGGGGGCCTTACCTTCATACATC
>NZ_PUGA01000075.1:0-2615 GCF_003236725.1 Pantoea sp. ARC270 | reverse complement strand
AGTGGTTGCGGGGGCCGGATTTGAACCGACGACCTTCGGGTTATGAGCCCGACGAGCTACCAGGCTGCTCCACCCCGCGTCCGTCATGCGCTTTGCGACTTTTTATTTTCTGACATCTGTGAAACCGCTGCAAAGATGTGGTTGCGGGGGCCGGATTTGAACCGACGACCTTCGGGTTATGAGCCCGACGAGCTACCAGGCTGCTCCACCCCGCGTCCGTCTTGCGCTTTGCGACTTTTCACATTGTCACTTCTGCCAGAGTGCTACAGAAGTATTGGTTGCGGGGGCCGGATTTGAACCGACGACCTTCGGGTTATGAGCCCGACGAGCTACCAGGCTGCTCCACCCCGCGTCCGTGGAAGCGCACTATACTCTCCGCGCTGATTGATGCAACCCCTTTTTGCAGATAAAAGCCAAATTAACAGCCAGTTGCTGAAGGATTCCCCCATCTGGCTAATTATTGAACTGTTCCGCGCGAGGTCAAAGCGGATGCATTTCATTCTGCCGGGGGCTTTGCTATCGTCGCGGGGCGAACAGTTATAAAAAGAGAAGAGAATGAAATTACATTGGGTGAAGTATGCACTCACTGGCGCGTTGATTACGCTGCTGGCGGCCTGTAGCTCTAAACCGACCGATCGCGGTCAGCAATATAAAGATGGCAAACTGGAACAGCCGCTGGCGCTGGTGAATCAGCCCAATGCCAAAGGCGCGCCGGTCAATGGCCGGGACTTTGGCGAGCAGGTTCGCCAGATTCAGTCCGCCTCGTCTGCGCTCTATGGTCGCCAGAACGGCACCTACAGCGCGATTGAGAGCTGGCTGATGGCGGGCGCCGACACCCGGCAGCTTCGTCAGTACGGGCTGAACGCCTGGCAGATGGAGGGCACGGATAACTACGGTAACGTGCAGTTTACCGGTTACTATACGCCGGTGGTGCAGGCGCGCTACACCCGTCAGGGTGAATTCCAGTATCCGATTTACCGCATGCCGCCGCGTAAACGTGGTGCAAAACTCCCGAGCCGCGCCTCTATCTATAGTGGCGCACTCGATGACCGCTACATCATCGCCTACAGCAACTCGCTGATTGATAACTTCATGATGGATGTGCAGGGCAGTGGCTACGTCGACTTTGGCGATGGTCGCCCGATGAGCTTCTTTGGTTACGCCGGTAAAAATGGCTGGGGTTATCACAGCATCGGTAAGGAGCTGATCGATCGCGGTGAAGTGAAGCGCGAAGATATGTCGATGCAGGCGATTCGCCAGTGGGCGCAGGAGCACTCGCCGCAGGAAGTGCGTGCGCTGCTGGAGACAAACCCCTCTTTCGTCTTCTTTAAGGCGGAGCCTTTCACGCCGGTGCGCGGTGCCAGTGCGGTGCCGCTGGTAGCGAAAGCCTCTGTGGCTTCTGACCGCTCCATCATTCCGGCAGGCACGGTGCTGCTGGCTGAAGTGCCACAGCTGAATGAGAAGGGCAAATTCAACGGTAAGTATGAGATGCGTCTGATGGTGGCCCTCGACGTGGGCGGTGCGATTAAAGGGCAGCACTTTGATATCTATCAGGGTATCGGCCCGGACGCGGCGCATCTGGCGGGCTTCTATAATCACTACGGACGCGTCTGGGTGCTCAAGGCCGCGCCGGGGGCCGGTCAGCCGCTGTTCTCCAGCCCGCAAAACGGCAACAGTGGTTCACTGCTTCTGGGCGCTAACTGATTTCTTCTCTGCGGGCCTGCGGGCCCGCACGACGTAACAGGTTCAACTATGAAAGTGTTAAACGACGCCTGGCATCAGCGCTTTGGCGGCACGGCGCGTCTCTATGGTCAGGATGCGCTGCAACGGTTTGCTGACGCTCACTTCTGTGTGATCGGTATCGGTGGCGTCGGCTCCTGGGCCGCAGAGGCGCTGGTGCGCACCGGCATTGGTAAAATTACCCTGATTGATATGGATGATGTCTGCATCACCAATACCAACCGACAGCTTCATGCGCTGCAGGGCAACGTCGGTAAGGCGAAAACAGAGGTGATGGCTGAGCGTCTGCGCGCCATCAATCCTGACTGTGACGTGATCTGCATTGATGACTTTATTACGCCTGATAACACCGCTGAACTGATGGCAGCCGGTTTCGACTACGTGATTGACGCGATCGACAGCGTGCGGCCTAAAGCGGCGCTGATCGCCTGGTGTCGCCGCAATAAGATCCCGCTGATCACCACCGGTGGCGCAGGCGGGCAGATTGATCCCACCCAGATCCAGGTCGCCGATCTGGCGAAGACCATCCAGGATCCGCTGGCGGCAAAGCTGCGTGAGCGACTGAAAGGTCTGGGCGTGGTGAAAAACAGCAAAGGAAAACTGGGCATCGACTGCGTTTTTTCCACCGAGGCGCTGGTCTATCCGCAGGCGGATGGCAGCGTCTGTGCGTCACGCGCCACGGCAGAAGGGCCAAAGAGAATGGACTGTTCGTCTGGCTTTGGTGCGGCCACCATGGTGACCGCCAGCTTTGGCTTTGTCGCCGTTTCGCACGCGCTGAAGAAATTTCTGGCGCGCGCAGCCCGTCAGGATGCCGTCAGCGCCTGACGCGCGGCCTGCCGGACGGCGTCGGCCAGCGCCTGCAGGCCGCTGCTGCG
>NZ_PUGA01000074.1:0-2817 GCF_003236725.1 Pantoea sp. ARC270 | reverse complement strand
GACTCGCCTCATCCCTGAGGCTCGCCCGCAAGCGGGCCAACGCTTCGCATTGTTCAAAAACGCTCCGGGCGTTTTTGTCCATGCGGCGGACGCTTTACTCCACTGCCCATCATTCCCTCCTTTATGTGGTATTTGAGCTTGTCTTTAAAAGCTAAATACCAGGGCCGCATTCTGCAGCGTTATTCGTTATGAACTGGATGACATCGCGGCAAGGGAATACTGGCTGGGTGAGGTCGTGACAGACAAAAAATTCCGCGGTCAGGGCGTGGCAAAGGCGCTGATTCAGCGGGCGATTGCACGCGCCAGACAACGGCAGATCGCTGAACTCTGGCTCTATACCCCCGATCAACAGGCGTACTATCAGCGTTCAGGATGGCAGGCGGTGGAGCAGCGGCACATAGCCGGAGAAGAGGTGACCGTGATGGTGCTTAACCTTGCGCAGTAACGGGCGGCTCCTGTGAACCGCCCTCTCATATCAGGAACTCAATCGCTTAACCGGCGCGTTCTGCTGACGATCCCAGATCACCGTCAGTAACCGCTGCAGGGCGATAAAGGCAAACAGCAGAATCCCGATGGCGATTTTGGTCCACCAGGAACTCAGCGTGCCGTCGAAATTTATCCATGTCTGAATCAGCCCTTGAATCAACACACCAAACAGCGTGCCTAACACCGTGCCGACACCGCCTGACAACAGCGTGCCGCCAATCACTACCGACGCGATCGCATCCAGCTCTACCCCCAGCCCGGCCAGCGCATAACCTGCTGAGGTATAGATTGAAAACACAATCCCGGCTAGCGTGGCCAGCGTGGTGGAAAGCATATAGATCTTAATAGTGGTGGCGCGCGTCGACACACCCATCAGCTGCGCCGATGTCAGATTGCCGCCGATGGCGTAAACCCGATTACCAAAGCGGGTGCGGTGCGCCAGAATAATCCCGCCTACCACCACCAGCAGCATAATCACCGCCAGCAGACTCAGGCGCCCACCGCCCGGTATTTTCCACGCCAGACCCGACAGCATTGTGTAAAACGGATGATCGATGGGAATCGAATTCTCGGACACCAGATAGCTGCATCCGCGCAGGAAAAACATCCCTGCTAACGTAATAATAAAAGCCGGGATCTTCAGCGCATCGATCAGCCAGCCCATCATGGCACCAAACAGCGCCCCCAGCGCCAGAATCAGCGCAAACGCCAGCAGCGGATTGACATGAAAATCGCCAATTGCGCGCGCCAGAAAGACGCCGGTAAAGGCGATCACTGCGCCGACCGACAGATCGATACCCCCCGATAAAATCACGAAGGTCATTCCCACCGCGATAATGCCCAGAAACGCATTGTCGGTCAGAATGTTGCAAATCACCCGGGTTGAGGCAAAGCCCGGAAACTGCGTCAGGCAGAACAGGTAACCCGCCACAAACACCAGCAAGGTGATCATCAGCGGAAGATGACGTTTGATCATGTCGGCCGTCTCCGTTTCAACATCGCAATAAACCGCGGTGACTGCAGCAACAGCACGCACATCACCACCACCGCTTTCACCACCTGGTTCAGCTCAGGCGGGAAGCCGGAGAGCAGAATCCCGGTATTCATCGACTGAATGATCAGCGCCCCAATCAGCGACAGCACCAGATTAAAACGACCGCCCATCAGCGAGGCTCCGCCAATCACCACGGCCAGAATTGCATCCAGCTCCAGCCATAAACCGGCGTTGTTCGCATCCGCTCCGCGAATATCCGCCGCCACAATCAGCCCCGCCACGGCGGCACAGACACCACTGATCGCGTAGGTCGACATCACCACCAGCCAGCCTGTCACCCCGGCATTGCGGGCCGCGCGCAGGTTGATCCCGACCGCTTCAATGAACAGACCCAGCGCGGTCTTGCGCGTCAGCAGCCATACCGCCAGCGCCACGACCAGCGTAATCCAGACCGGCACCGGCAACATCCACAGTGCGCCGTTGCCAAACCAGCCCAGACTGTCGCTGTCGAAGGTCACAATCTGCCCCTGGGTAATCAACTGGGCGATACCCCGTCCGGCCACCATCAGGATCAGCGTGGCGACAAACGGCTGAATGCGCAGCAGCGCTACCAGCACTCCGTTCCACACGCCGCAGGCCAGCCCGGTTCCCAGCGTGGCAAGGATGATAAACGGCACCCCGTGACCGGCTACGGTCAGCGTCGCGGCGGTTGCGCCGGCTATCGCCATCACCGCACCCACGGAAAGATCGATGCCGCCGGTTGCGATCACCAGCGTCATACCAATCGCCAGCAAGGCGACGGGTGCCGCGCGGTTCAGGATATCGATCGGGCTGCCGAACAGACGACCCTCCTGCAGATGCACGGCAAAAAAGTTATTCGCCACCAGACTGTCAATCAACAGCACCAGCAGCAGCGCCGCAATCTGCGGCATCCCCTGCGGCAGCTTCAGCTTGCGACGCGGCGTTTTTTCAGAAGTCATAGGAGACTCAAGCATGTTTTACTCCTCCGTCAGCGATGGCATTGACAATCGACGCGACCGAAAGCTGCTCCAGGGGGATTTCTGCCACCTGCTTCAGATCGCGCATGATCAACACCCGATCGGCATAGCCCACCAGCTCTTCGAGTTCAGAGGAGATCACCAGCAGCGCCAGACCGTCGGCGCACAGGGATTCGATTAAACGGATAATCTCGGCGTGCGCACCCACATCAATGCCGCGCGTCGGCTCGTCGAGGATCAAAAACTGCGGTTTCGTCACCAGCCAGCGCGACAGCAGCACCTTCTGCTGGTTGCCGCCCGATAACAGCTCTACCGGCTGCTCCGCGTGCGGTGTGCGGA
>NZ_PUGA01000073.1:0-3009 GCF_003236725.1 Pantoea sp. ARC270 | reverse complement strand
GATCATCCTTGTGGCATCAGAGCGCACAGCCTAAACCCTGACCTTATGGGAAGGTCAAGCGCTACCCGTGAGAATCTGACGAAAAAAGGCGGCGCAGCGGCTCACCACGGCAAATTAATCGAAAACCTGAGAGCAACTGTGCTAACGTCATTAACAATATCCATTGAAGAGAACGACTATGAAGCAAAGCATCAAGATCCTGCTGCTGACGGGACTCCTTGGCTTCTCCTCCACCAGTTTTGCCCTGAGTGAATCCGAAGCAGAAGATCTGGCGGATCTCACGGCGGTTTTCGTCTATCTGAAAAATGATTGTGGCTATCAGGATCTTCCGGACGCGCAGATTCGCAAAGCGCTGGTCTTTTTTGCTCAGCAGAACCGCTGGGATTTAAGCAACTACAGCAACTACAACATGAAAGCGCTGGGCGAAGAGAGCTATCGCGACCTCAGCGGCATCGCCATCACCAACGACAAAAAGTGCAAGTCTCTGGCCCGCGATTCACTGAGCCTGCTGGCTTACGTCAGGTAACGCCCCCGCCCTCTGCTGCCGGACATTTGACCGTGCAACCACGGTCAGTGTTAGCTATGATGTGCCGCCCATCTTCATGGCGACATCAGAGGAGAGCACCATGGCCCACAATGAAACGTGGCATGAAACCCTTCATGCCGGTTTTGGCCAGTATTTTACGGTAGACAAAGAGCTGTACCGTGAAAAGACTGCGCATCAGGATTTAATCATTTTCGAGAATGCCGCGATGGGTCGCGTCATGGCGCTGGACGGTGTGGTTCAGACGACCGAGCGTGACGAATTTATCTATCATGAAATGATGACTCACGTTCCCCTGCTGGCGCACGGCGCCGCGAAGAGCGTGCTGATCATTGGCGGTGGTGACGGTGCGATGCTGCGTGAAGTGTCGCGTCATTCTCAGATCGAAAAGATTACCATGGTGGAGATCGATGCGGGCGTCGTGACCTTTTGCCGCCAGTACCTGCCGAACCACAGCGCAGGCGCCTACGACGATCCGCGCTTTACGCTGGTGATCGATGACGGGGTAAACTTCGTCAATCAGACGCAGGAAAAATTCGATGTGATCATCTCCGACTGTACCGATCCGATTGGTCCGGGTGAGAGTCTGTTCACCTCTGAATTTTATGCCGGCTGCAAAGCGGCCCTTAATGAAAATGGCATCTTTGTGGCACAGAATGGCGTCTGCTTCCTGCAGCAGGATGAGGCGGTGAACAGCCATCGCAAGCTGGGTCACTACTTTGCGGATGTCAGCTTCTATCAGGCCGCGATCCCGACCTACTACGGCGGCATCATGACGTTTGCCTGGGCGAGCGACAATCCGGCGCTGCGCCACCTGGATACCGCCACGCTGCAGGCGCGTTTCGAGGCCGCTGGCCTGGCCTGCCGTTACTACACGCCAGCCATCCATACCGGCAGCTTTGCCCTGCCACAATATCTGTTGAATGCGCTGTCTGCCGCGTGCTGACAGCACATTTCTAAGGGGGTGAATGAAATTGCAAAAGCTAAAACTACATGGCTTCAACAACCTGACGAAAAGCCTGAGTTTTTGTATTTACGATATCTGCTATGCGAATACTGAAGCTGAACGCGATGGGTACATCGCCTATATCGATGAACAATATAACGCGAATCGCCTGACGGAGATCCTGACCGAGACCTGCTCCATCATCGGTGCCAACGTGCTGAACATCGCGCGTCAGGATTATGAGCCGCAGGGAGCCAGCGTCACGATTCTGGTCAGCGAAGAGCCGATCGATCCGAAAGATATCGATAACTCAGAACATCCGGGTCCCCTGCCCAACTCGGTGGTGGCCCATCTGGATAAGAGCCATATCTGCGTGCACACCTACCCGGAGAGCCACCCTGAAGGCGGACTCTGCACGTTCCGCGCGGATATTGAAGTCTCAACCTGTGGCGTGATCTCACCGCTGAAAGCGCTGAACTACCTGATCCACCAGCTGGAGTCAGACATCGTCACCGTCGATTACCGGGTGCGCGGCTTTACCCGTGACGTGAAAGGGATGAAGCACTTTATCGACCACGAGATTAATTCGATTCAGAACTTCATGTCTGAGGACATGAAGGCGATGTATGACATGGTGGATGTGAACGTCTATCAGGAAAACATCTTCCACACCAAGATGTTGCTGAAAGAGTTTGAGCTGAAGCACTACCTGTTTAACACCCGTCCGGAAGATCTCAGCCCGCAGGAGCACAAACGCATCACCGACCTGCTGTGGAAAGAGATGCGTGAGATCTACTACGGCAGAAACATCCCTTCTGTTGGTCTGAAGACGCTGTAATCACCAGGCGCGCAGCGTTACCGGCGGTAACCTGCGCGTACTGTCTCTCAGGCTGTCAGCGCGAGCGCAATGCCGCGCTCGCGGAGCGTGCGGCAGACCGCGTCCTCTAAACCGCTGTCCGTGACCACGTCGGTCAGCTCATCCAGCGGTGCCGCGCAGAACAGCGACCAGGAACCATATTTGCTGCTGTCCGCCAGCAGAACCCGGCGAGCCGCATTGGCCAGCAGGTCATGTTTCAGCCCCGCTTTCTCCTCGGTCGGCGTGGTGATGCCGCGCTCCAGGCTCCAGGAGTTGCAGCTGACGAAGGCGATATCGGGATTGATGCTGCGCAGCAACCGGCGTCCATGTTCCCCCACGCAGGACTGACTGGAGTCATCAATCCGCCCGCCGATAATTGTCACCTCAATCTGCTTAAATTCCGACAGGAACAGCGCAATGTGCAGATCGGCCGTGATCACCCGCAGCGGCAGATGTGTCAGCTGACGCGCCAGTTCCAGCATGGTGGTGCCGGCATCCAGTACGATGGCATCGCCTGCCCGGACAAAGCTGGCGGCGCACTCCGCGATGGCCTGCTTCTCCGCCAGATGACGCTGCATCTTCTCCAGGGTGGTCGGCTGGGCGGGAATAAACCGATTCAGGGTGACACCACCGTGACTGCGGCTGATCACGCCCTCTTTATCC
>NZ_PUGA01000072.1:0-3380 GCF_003236725.1 Pantoea sp. ARC270 | reverse complement strand
GCTTTATCAGCATGGCTTTTTAAGTGGCTATTACACCCATAAATACCGACTTCCGGAAGCAATTACGGCATTGGTCGTCGCGCATTCAGGACAATCCAAAGTTATCCCTCAGGGCATTGAGGGGATGATTTTATTCTATGCAGACATGATGGATGCTGATGTCCATTTTATTCATGCCGGAACAGATATTTGTCTTACTGAAAAATAAAATGTCAGAAACAGAAAATATTAATAAGGAGTCGCTCATGTCAGTGGGTAATCGCGTTTTCACCAGGAGAAAATTGCCGGATCCTGAACTGGTTAAAGCTTTCGGTAAAATTGCAGCCGCAAATGTGGCGGATTGCATGGGGAGATTATGCGGAATGAACCCGCAAATCAGACTAATGTCAAACCCCTCCGGCAGAATTATGTGCGGGGTTGCATTGACGGTCAAAGCCCGAGCGGGTGACAACATGATGCTCCATAAAGCGATGAATATTTCACAACCTGGCGATGTGATTGTTGTTTCCAATGAGGGGGAACGGAGCCGGGCTATCATGGGTGAAATCATGTTTAATTATTTGCAGGGCTTCAAAAAAATAGAGGGGATTGTTATCGATGGTCCGGTCAGAGACATTGATATTCTCTCTCAGGGAACATTACCTCTCTATGCAACCGGAACCACCCCCTCGGGACCTTACAAAGAAGGCCCCGGAGAAGTTAATGTCCCGATTTCCTGTGGCGGTATCATGGTCAATCCTGGCGATATCATCCTGGGTGACAGGGATGGCGTCATCGTCATTCCGAAGGACGATGCTTACTCTGTTCTGGAAAAATCAAAAATATTATCTGAGAAAGATAAAGAAAAAGCCGTCAATTCCGCAGCCGGTACGGTTAATCGTCAATGGGTAGACGATTTAATGGAAAGAAAGAATGTAGAGATTATTGATAATCACTATGAGTAATAAAATAAAACCAGGAAGAACGAAAAATGAAAAGCAAGATAACAAAGCTTATTCCGGTCGTTATTTTCCCTGCGTTATTCTGGACGCTACCCTGTCCTGACGGACTGGATATTAATACATGGCATATGGCGGGCTTATGCCTTGCGCTGATGTGTGGACTCATTCTGAAGCCGTTTTCCGAGCCCATTATCAGCCTGATTATCGTAGGGCTTGGGGCTTTTTTCGTAAAAGATCCCAACGCGCTCTTTTACGGATGGGGACAACAGAACGTCTGGTTTATCCTGGCCGTGTTACTGGCTTGCAGCGCATTCAGGAAAAATGGGCTGGGTAAACGCATGGCATACATTTTACTTTCTAAATTCGGCAACACCTCCTTTGGCCGTTCGTCGCTTGGCCTGGGTTATGTCATGCTGATATGCGATCTGATATTGAGCCCGGCAACGGGATCTAATACATCACGGTCTGCGATTGTCTTCCCGATTTTCAGGGGCTTATCGGAAGCGCTGGATTCCCATCCCGACAAAAATCCCCGAAAACTGGGCGCATATCTTGAGCTGTTACAGCACGTCGTTACCATGTCAACAGCGGCGCTGTTTTTAACCGGAATGGCATCCAATGCCGTGATTGCATCGACGATAAACAATGTCGTTGGGATTGAGTTAACGTGGGCGCTGTGGTTCAAAGCCGCTCTGGTCCCCGGTTTACTGATTCTTTTTCTCAGCCCCATTGTGGTCTACAAGTTATTCCCACCCGAAATGCGTGACCTGGGAAATATAAAACCCATCGTTCTGCAAAAGATTGCGGAAATGGGCCCCATGAAGCGGGATGAAAAGGTCATGTTTGTGCTTTTTATCTGTGCCATTCTGGGATGGAGTATTGGCTATAAGATTGGCATGGGACTCTATATTGTTGCCTTTATCTGGTTAGCGCTGGAGCTGGTGTTTGGATTGTTAAACTGGGATGACCTGATGGCTGAAAAAGGCGCCTGGAACATGTTTACCTGGTTTGGTGCTTTTTACAGCCTGACCGTGGCGTTAAATGATGGCGGATTCTATACCTGGATTGCGTCACAGCTTCAGCTGTATCTGAATCTTAATGCGATTAGCGGCTCTCTGGTTCTGGTGATTCTGGTATTACTCAGTCTGGTCGTGAAGTATTTTTTTGTTTCGAACTCCGCTTATATCGTTTCCATTTATCCAGTGGTGCTGACCTTAGCCAAAGCGACCCAGGTCAATATGATGGCCCTGTCGTTGATGCTGGTCTTCTTTGGCGCATACGGTGCTTTGCTTTGTAATTACGGAAATGGGGCAAGTATTTATTTATACGGGAACGGCTATGTCAGCCAAAAGGACTGGTATACAAAAGGCACGATAATACTCATCCTTATTTCTTTAGTGCTCTTTACGGTCGGTCTTCCCTACTGGAAATTGATAGGCATACTGTAATCTATAAATAACGAGGTTTTATTATGGGATGGAAAGTGCTTTTGCCCCAGGAATTGAAACAGGATGGACGACTTCTGCTTGAACGGCAGGGGCATACGTTAATTGACGGGCGTGGCTTTGAAACCGACGACGTGATTGCAGACATGCAGTTACACCAGCCGGATGCCATCATTGTTCGTGTGACCAAAATGTCTCGCAAAGTGTTTGAGGCGGCAGCACCGAATTTAAAAGTCCTCGTCCGGCATGGTGCCGGGTTTGATGCGGTTGATTTGAAGGCTGCTGATGACTTTGGTGTCAAATGCCTCTATGCGCCTGTTGCGAACAGTACATCCGTTGCGGAGACGGCGTTGTTACTCATGCTTTATATGAGCCGCAATGTCAGCCGACTTCGTGCCATGCTGCCGGTCGACTACTATGCGGCAAAATTAAAAACGCCGATGACAACCTTAAACGGCAAAACCGTGGGGATCATCGGGTGCGGAAACATAGGCAGCCGGACCGCTAAACGTTGTCTGGCAATGGAAATGAACGTGCTTTGTTACGACCCTTACAAGCCTGCTAAAGATTTTCCCGATGGGGTTGAGGTCGTAAGAGACCTGGAGAGAATTTTTACGGAGAGTGATTACGTCTCACTGCACGCCCCCGATACCTCAGTGACGCATAACATGATTAACAAAGAAAAGTTAGCGATGATGAAACCGGGTGCTTTTCTGATCAATACCGCGCGCGGTGGGTTGGTCAATGAAGAGGATCTGGTTGAAGCCTGTAAAAATGGCATCATCGCTGGCGCAGGACTGGATGTCCTTGCACATGAGCCGATGCACCCGGATAACCCTCTGGCGGCACTGGATAATGTGCTCATCACCCCGCACGTGGGAGGCAATACGGCTGAAGCCGCCATCCTGGCTTCTTACATGGCTGCTATGGGGGTTGCCGAGATGTATGAAGGTAAGGCCCCCACATGGCCCATTCCGGTGATTGATTACCAGAC
>NZ_PUGA01000071.1:0-4635 GCF_003236725.1 Pantoea sp. ARC270 | reverse complement strand
CTCGTCATACTTCTCGCTGATGCTGATATCGCCAAAGGCCTGGCCGTAAATGCGCTCAACATCGTAGGGCGAGAACAGCGCCATCGGCTGGTTCTCTTTCGCCAGCCGGAAGGTGACATCGGGGATCACCACGCCCAGCGACAGGGTTTTGATGCGGATCTTCTCATCGGCGTTTTCGCGCTTGGTGTCGAGAAAGCGGAAAATATCGGGATGGTGCGCGTTCAGCCATACCGCGCCCGCGCCCTGACGTGCGCCCAGCTGATTGGCATAGGAGAAGGCATCCTCCAGCATCTTCATGACCGGGATGACGCCCGACGACTGGTTTTCGATACGCTTGATGGGCGCGCCGGACTCACGCAGGTTGGAGAGTAAAAAAGCAACGCCGCCGCCGCGCTTTGAGAGCTGCAGCGCGGAGTTCACGGCACGGCCAATGGACTCCATGTTGTCTTCAATGCGCAGCAGGAAGCAGGAGACCAGCTCGCCGCGCTGCTGCTTGCCGCAGTTGAGAAAGGTGGGGGTGGCAGGCTGGAAGCGGCCGCTGAGGATCTCCTCCAGCAGCGCACGCGCCAGGGTTTCATCGCCCTGAGCCAGCGTCAGCGCCACCATGCAGGCGCGCTGTTCAAAGGTTTCCAGATAGCGTTTGCCGTCGAAGGTCTTCAGCGTGTAGCTGGTGTAGTACTTCCAGGCACCCAGGAAGGTTTTGAACTCAAATCCCCACGTCTCCGCCACCTCATGCAGCGCAAGCAGGAAGTCGAAATCGTACTGGTTCAGCACCTCAGCTTCGTAATAGCTCTCCGCCACCAGATAGCGTAAACGCTCGGCGCGGCTGGCGAACTTCACCGTATTCGGCTCCACATGCTGCAGATGAAACTGACGGGTCGCTTCGCGATCCTTGTCGAACTGGATGCGCCCCTCCGCGTCATAGAGGTTGAGCATGGCGTTGAGCGCGTGATAGTCGAGCGTCACGCCGTTGAGGGTGTCTGTTGTTGCCAAAATTGGGTTACTCCCGCTTTAACGTTCGCGATGTCGTCCGGGGTTCCCATCAGCTCGAAACGATAGAGCAGGGGAACCTGACATTTTTTTGCAATGATGCTGCCCGCCAGGCAGTAACCGGCGCCGAAGTTCCGGTTGCCCGCGGCGATGATGCCACGGATTTCCCGCCGGTTGGCCTCATCATTAAGAAACTGAATCACCTGACCGGGTACGGCACCGCGACTGCTGCCACCGCCATAGCTGGGCACGACCAGAATATAGGGCTGGTCGATATGCAGCGTCTGACGGGCATCAAGCGGGATGCGCCGGGCTGGCAGGCCAAGGCGCGTCACAAACCGGTGGGTGTTTTCCGACTGGCTGGAAAAATAGACCAGCGGGAACATGCGTTTATCCCCCGACAGCGGACAGGGTGCGCAGGGAGGCGATTTTGTCCGGGCGGAAGCCGCTCCAGTGATCGTTATCCGCCATCACCACCGGCACCTGGCGATAACCCAGGGATTTCAGGTTGTCGATCGCCTCGGGCTGGCTGTCGAGATTGATGAGCTGATAGGTCAGACCCTGACGGTCCATCGCACGCTTCGTGGCATTGCACTGGACACAGTTATCTTTAGTGTAAATAATAATGCGCATGATTCGTATTTCCCTCTGTATGCGGTTCGGGTGCCCGGCAATGATGCCGCCCGCCTGATTTGCGGGCTTCACTCTGGCGGACATCGGGTGTCAGACTGATGGTTAAATACTAGATGTAGTGGTTTTGGTGGTCAAGCCCACCAGATATAGGGTTTTATGATTTGCATTTGCGCAACACGGCTAAAGCCAGCAGGCGTGCGCCCTGCGATGCGGAAAAAATCTTTTGTAAATTTTACGGGCCGGATGACGGGCAAAAAAAAGCCCCGCACGGGGCAGGGCTCAGAAGATTTTTCGCGCTTAGCGGCGTGAGGCCAGCAGGACACCCACCACGATACCGAAAGCGGCACCGATACCGACACCGTGCCAGGGTTTGTCATGCACATAGGTATCAACCTGTGCACCGGCATCACGGGCAACCTGGGTCACACGGTTGCTGCCACCATTCAGTTTAGAACGGGTCTGCTTCAGCAGTTTTTCTGCCTGACTGCGGGCAGAGTCCACTTCGTCTTTGGCATCACTGCCGTAAGATTTCAACAGCGCTTCCAGTGAATCGGCCAGTTCGTTAACGTCCTGATTGATATCAATGTCATCGTTTTTTACAGTGCGATTAAACATTTTTTGGCTCCCTTTGATTTAAAAACGTAATACTAGTGTAGACGACCTTGAGATAAACGAGACGCGGGAGGGGGCTTTAGGGAAAATTCCGAATGCCCGCTCTGTCATGCTGATGTAAGGTTGCGAAGCTTTTGAAAGAGGAGAGGATCGAGCATGTATTTACGACCAGATGAGGTAGCGCGCGTACTGGAAAAAGCGGGTTTCGAAATGGATCAGATTACCCCACGGGCCTATGGCTATCGCCGGGGGGAGAACTATGTCTATGTGAATCGCGAAGCGCGTATGGGGCGCATGGCATTAGTGATTCATCCGACCCTGAAAGAGAAGAGCCAGCCGTTCGCTGAGCCGGCGTCTGAAATGAAAACCTGCGATCACTACACCCAATTCCCTCTCTATCTGGCGGGTGATTCACAGGAACATTACGGCATCCCGCACGGATTCAGTTCCCGCATGGCGCTGGAACGCTACATTCAGAGCGTTTTCGGCTGAGGCATCAGGCCCCGCCGCGACGGGGCACTGACGCGCATGACCCCGCTCCCTGTTCTCCTGCCGTTGCAATTCCCGGCTGTGACGCGTATAAATTTGTCCCTTATAGATGTTTAGACGTCCATACGGATAAAATTGATGAGCGAACAGCCAACTTCCCCGCAGCAACAATTTAAACGCACCATGAAAGTCCGCCATCTGGTGATGTTATCGCTGGGCGGTGTCATCGGCACCGGCCTCTTTTTCAACACCGGCTATATCATCTCCACCACCGGGGCCGCAGGCACGCTGCTCGCCTATCTGATTGGGGCGCTGGTGGTGTGGCTGGTGATGGTCTGTCTGGGTGAACTGTCGGTGGCGATGCCGGAAACGGGCGCGTTCCACGTCTATGCGGCGCGCTATCTCAGTCCGGCGACCGGCTATACCGTGGCCTGGCTCTACTGGCTGACCTGGACGGTGGCGCTGGGCTCCAGCCTGACGGCGGCGGGCTTCTGTATGCAGTACTGGTTCCCGCAGGTGCCGGTGTGGGTCTGGTGCCTGGTATTCTGCTGCGCCATCTATCTGCTGAACGTGGTTTCTGCCCGCTTCTTCGCCGAAGGGGAGTTCTGGTTCTCGCTGATCAAGGTGGTCACCATCATCGCCTTTATCCTGCTCGGCGCGGCGGCGATGTTTGGCTTTATCCCGATGAAAGATGGCACGCCTGCACCCGGTCTGAGTAACCTCACGGCGCACGGCTGGCTGCCCAACGGCGTGCTGCCTATCCTGATGACCATGGTGGCGGTGAACTTTGCCTTCTCCGGCACCGAGCTGATCGGGATTGCCGCCGGTGAAACCCAGCAGCCGCAGAAGGTGCTGCCGCTGGCGATTCGTACCACGGTGGCCCGGTTGATCCTCTTTTTTATCGGCACGGTGCTGGTGCTGGCGGCGCTGATCCCGATGGATCAGGCCGGTATTGTGAAAAGCCCGTTTGTGCTGGTGTTTGAAAAGATCGGTGTGCCCTGGGCTGCGGACATCATCAACTTTGTGATCCTGACGGCCATTCTGTCAGCGGCCAACTCCGGCCTCTATGCGTCGGGACGTATGCTCTGGTCGCTGGCTAATGAAAACACGCTGCCACGCGCCTTTGCGAAGGTGAACCGACGCGGCGTGCCGCTGCTGGCGCTGACCGTCAGCATGATCGGCGGCCTGCTGGCGCTGATCTCCAGTGTGGTCGCGCCTGACACGGTATTTGTGGCGCTGTCGGCCATCTCCGGCTTTGCCGTGGTGGCGGTCTGGCTCAGCATCTGCGCCTCGCACTTTGTGTTCCGTCGCCGTCACCTTCAGCAGGGCAAATCGCTGGCCGATCTCGCCTACCGCGCGCCGCTCTATCCGCTGACGCCTGTTCTCGGCTTCCTGCTCTGCCTGCTGGCGTGCGTCGGCCTGGCGTTTGATCCGACACAGCGCATCGCCCTGTGGTGTGGCATCCCGTTTGTACTGTTCTGCTACGCCGCGTACCATCTGACCCACAAATCATCCCCGAAGCCTGAGGAGGCCAATGATGTCGTATAACCCTGTCGCGCAGGCTTTAACAGAGTCACCGCTGCTGATTCTGGATGGCGCGCTGGCCACCGAGCTGGAAGCGCGCGGCTGTCAGCTTGCCGATGCCTTGTGGTCAGCCAAAGTGCTGATGGAGGATCCTGAGCTGATCTATCAGGTGCACTACGACTACTTTGTAGCGGGCGCCCGCTGCGCCATCACCGCCAGCTACCAGGCGACCCCGCAGGGCTTTGCCACGCGCGGCCTGAGTGAGGATGAGTCCCTGGCACTCATCGCCCGGAGTGTTGAACTGGCACAGCGCGCCCGTCACGACTATCTGGCGGTGCGGCCCGATGCGAAAACGCTGCTGGTGGCAGGCTCGGTGGGGCCTTACGG
>NZ_PUGA01000070.1:0-5382 GCF_003236725.1 Pantoea sp. ARC270 | reverse complement strand
GGTGTTAAATGTCACGCCGCGCCGCCTGCTCGACTTTCTGGAGCAGCGCAGCGGCAAACATATTGCTGAACTGGCTGACTTTTAACTTACTTTGCCTCAAGGAAATCTGACTCATGAATGAGTTTTCCATTCTGTGCCGCGTGCTCGGCTCTCTGTTTAATCGTCAGCCGCAGGACCCGCTGCTGGTCCCGCTGTTTACCCTGCTACGCGAGGGTAAGCTGCAGTCACAGTGGCCGCTGGAGCAGGATGAGCTGCTGACCCGTCTGCAACAGAACAGCGATCCTCAGGCGCTGGCCGCTGATTACAACGCGCTGTTTGTCGGCAGCGACTGTAACGTGCCGCCTTACGCTTCACAGTGGCCTGAAGGAAAAACCGAGCCGGAAGTGCGGGCGTTTCTCTCCTCGCGCGGTATGCCACTAAGCGATGCGCCCGCGGATCACTTTGGTGTTCTGCTGCTCTCTGCGTCATGGCTGGAAGATCAGTCGGCGGAAGATGAGAGCGCGGCACAGCTGGCGCTGTTCGAAGAGTATCTGCTGCCGTGGTGCGGGGCTTTCCTGGGCAAAGTGGAAGCGCATGCCACCACCGCGTTTTACCGCACTCTGGCGATGCTGAGCCGCGAAGCCATTCAGGTGATGTACAACGAGCTGCTTGAAAGTAACGAACAGCAGCCCGACGCCTGAGTCACCACGATGCCGGGTGCGTACCCGGCACACACCCCGGCGTTGCGCAGAACTGTGGTGTGCCGGGCAGCCAGGCGGCGGCGCGCAGCCGGACGCCAATCCCCCATGGCGTCAGCTCCAGGAAGGGCAGGTTGTCCTTCACCTGAGGCACAATGTCCGAGCCGGTGTGCTGGCCTGCGGCATGCTGCTGCAACAGCCATGCAGTGCGCGCCAGCGACAACCGGACCTGGCTGCCGTGCCCCCCGGTAAGATGCCGCCGTAACCCCTCCAGCACCGCGGCCGCCAGCAGATAGCCGGTGGCATGATCCAGCGCCTGGACCGGCAGCGGGCACGGTTTATCGCTCTGCTGCCACTGCATGCCCCGTTCGGCAATACCGCAGCCCATCTGCACCAGACTGTCGAAACCGCGCCGGTTGCGCCACGGCCCCTGCCAGCCCCACGCATTCAGGCTGGCATCGACCAGCCCCGGTGAGAGTGACTGGCGGGTTTCGGCATCAAAACCGAGCTGTTCCAGCGCATCGGCCCGATAGCCGTGTACCAGAACATCGGCGTCCCGCAGCAGGCGGATAAACCGGTCGCGATCGACCGGCTTTGTCAGGTCGAGCACAGCACGTCGCTTGCCGCAGCTCATCTCCTCATCCAGCGTCGGCTCCGCCCAGCCGGGGGGATCGATACGCAGTACCGTGGCACCCAGGCTGGCAAGAAAACGGGTGGCGACGGGGCCGGCAATAATCCGCGTCAGATCCAGCACCCTGATCCCCTGTAACGGACGCGCTTCAGCCAGCGGCCATGCGGGCGCAGGCGCTGCATCCGTCGTGTGCCAGTCAAACAGCGGCTCGCGCTGCACCGCCTGACCCTGGGGATGCTGCTGCCAGGCTTCAGTGCTGCGCATTTTGGCGGCACAGCCTCCCGCATCAATAATTGCCTGTTCCAGTTCGCTGGCCTGCCACTGCTCAACCTGCTGCGCCAGCGCCGGGCGATCGGCGTGGGTGCCCAGTACCTGCTCCATCGCCAGCCGGTGATGAGCCGCGTTGGTATGCAGGCGGATCCAGCCGTCGCGACTGCGGTAGTCTCCGGCAAAAGCATCCCACATTGCCGGGGCCGGGCGGTTTAACGGATGAAAGCTCTGCTGAAACCAGCGTGACGCCTGCCTGACGTTGACGGTAACAGGTGGGGAGGGATAAGTCGGGCGGGCGGTGGCGAGAAGCGCCGCCACCGCCTGGGTTGCCAGACCCAGGCTGGTGGCCGCCAGTTCACTGACGGAAAACGCGGAAGAGAATGTTGAACGATCAATAAAAGCGGGGAGAGGCCAGGCGTTATAGCTGCCTTGCAATCCCTGCACCATCTGTTGCCAGAGTGAGGCGGTGCGCGCTGAATCCATGTTGTGCTCCCTGAGTACGTTTTCTCAAGCATAGCACGCCGGATTAACGCCGCCGCAGGCGCGGGAAGCGGGCGTGCATGCGCAGGTTACGCAGGTTAAGCACGGCGATGGCCGTGCCAAGGATCACCAGCGAGGCACCGATAATCTTAAAACGGTTGAGACTGTCTCCCAGTACGACGATGCCCATCAGCACCGACAACACCGGCGTCAGCAGGGAGTAGGGCATGATCAGGTTAACGTTATATTTCTTCAGCAGCACATACCAGAGCGTGTAGGCAATAATTGATGAGGCGATGGCGCTGTAAAGAATGGCGAACCAGCCGTGCCAGCCTGCATGTTCAAGGGCGTAAAGCTGATTCGACTCCATCACCAGGCTGGAGGCACCGACAATCGGCATCGCCAGAAAGGCAATCCAGCCGGTCATGGTCAGTGGCTTAATCGGCGGCGACTTCTTCACAATCAGGTTACTGACAGCCCAGCCGGTGGCGCTGCACAACAGCAGGCAGAGCACCCACCACGACGGAATCGTCGGGCTGCCTGACAGCACCACCACACCGCTCAGCGAGATCATAATGCCCATCAGCTGCACCAGCTTCAGCTTCTCTTTCAGCACCAGCATCGCCAGCAGCATGGCAACCGGCGTGCCCAGCTGCACCACAATCGCGCCGGTGCCGGCATCGGTATAGCGCAGGCCGACGAACAGCAGCGAGAAGTGCATAAACCCGAAGGTGAAAGCCAGAAGCAGCAGCCAGGGCAGTTGCTTACGTTCAATACGGCAAAACGGCACCAGCACCACGGCGACGACCAGAAAACGCATAAAGGTCAGAAACAGGGGCGGCAGCTCCAGCAGGCCCCATTTCACCGCCACATTGTTGAAGGCCCAGACAGAGACCACCATCAGAATCAGAAAAAAATGCCGCACAGCCACGATAATATCCTTTCGATGTTTTTTGCTTAGCCCGCTAATGATGGCACGAACTGCGGCATTCCAGCCAATGCCGGAAAAAATTTTCTGCGCGCAACGGTGAGACTTTCGGACGTGATGCTGGCAGACTGATTTGATACGACTTCTGAAAAGGACCCGATTCGGTATGACCAAGACGCCCGCTTTACCCCTTGCCCTGATTCAGCTTGAAGTCCCGCCCGCTAACGTTGTTGCGCAGATTGGTGAACAGCCACGCTGGTTTATCGACGCCCTTGATCTGCAACCCCATGAGTACCTGATTGTGCGGCCCCATCTCGGTGAAGCGTTACCGGCTTTTGATGAAATTTCCGGGGCGATCCTCAGCGGCTCCTGGGCGATGGTCACCGATCATGAGGAGTGGAGTGAGCGCAGCGCGGCCTGGGTCCGGGCAGCCATTGAGCAGGAGCTGCCGCTGCTGGGTGTCTGCTATGGTCACCAGCTGATGGCCTATGCGCTGGGTGGCGAGGTGGCGGATAATCCGCATGGCTGGGAACGCGGCCTGCTCCCAATCCGCTGCAGCGCTCAGGCGCAGCGCGATCCGCTGCTGCAGGGTCTGCCAGCCGGGTTCAGCGTCTGGCTGTCACACCGGCAGTCGGTCATCACTCCGCCGCCTCAGGCGCAGGTGCTGGCGGCGTCGGCGCAGGATGGCTGCCAGATTGTGCGTTACGCTCCGCAGGCGCTGTCGGTGCAGTTTCATCCCGAATTTTCACGGCACATTATGAACGTCTGTCTGCCGGAAGGGCTGTCTGATGGCGGGAACGTTATCGAGGGGAAAGACTGGGCGCGTGCCTTGCTGGTGGAGTTCTGGCAACAGACGCGCCCGGCCGCAGCGCAGGCTCAGGGCGCGTAGTGACGCCGGCAGCGATAGACCCAGGCGGGTGGCACATTTTTCAGCACCCGCTCGCGTTCCCAGATGAAGTAACGCGACAGGTCGGGCTGGGTCAGTGAGGTGTACTGAAACTGCACGAAGATCCCATCCGGCCCCAGGGCATTAAACACCGCCCGCAGGATCGCTTCGCGCAGCGCGGGCGGTAAGGACAGCAGTGGCAGGCCGGAGAAGATCGCATCATATTCCCCGTTCAGGTACTCCGCGGAGCAGGTGCGCACGGTCATGCGCGTGTCGTCCAGCGCGCTGAGCTGGTCGGCCAGCGCAGCGCTGATCTCAAAGGCATCCAGCGTGGCGTCAGGGGACATCTCTGCCAGTATCCGCCGTGTCAGGACGCCATCGCCCGCGCCCAGCTCGGCAATCCGTAACGTTTCAGGCCACGCAACAGAGGCAATCATGGTGCGGCATAACGCCTCTGAGGACGGCGTTATGCTGCCCATCATGCGCGGATTGCGGATAAACTGATGCACGAAATTGGCTTTAGCGCGCATCTGGGTAAAAGCCGAAGCCAGCATGCTTATCTCCCGAATAAATTCACCCTCTCGTTGACCCCTTTGTGACGCACTAGTTTCTTATTTGCCAGCCTTTCCGAAAAAAGTCGGAATTTTCTATAAACGAAGCGGAAGCGACGATTCCTTCGGCGCGGTCACAGTTTCCGGTCATCGGAACTGACAGGCTGGCGATGATCATTCATGTTAATAATAAGTTTCGTCATTGTTACATCAGTCACCTGTCAGGAGAATGACCATGCGTTATGCCGCCCCGGGAGAACAGGATTCTCTGATCACGTTACAAAAGAATTATGGCAACTTTATTAATGGTGAATTCGTCGCGCCGGTGAACGGCAACTACTTCACCAATACCTCGCCGGTAAACGGGTCTGAGGCCGGTGAGTTCCCGCGCTCAGACGTGGCTGATGTGGATAACGCGGTGGCAGCGGCCGCGGCGGCCGCAGAAGCCTGGGGCAAAACCTCTCCGCAGCAACGCGCGCTGCTGCTGCTGAAAATTGCCGATCGGCTTGAAGCGAATCTGGAGACGATGGCGGTTTATGAAACCTGGGATAACGGTAAGCCCGTGCGCGAAACGCTGGCGGCGGATCTGCCCCTGGCTGTCGACCACTTCCGTTATTTTGCCGGCTGCGTCCGGGCGCAGGAGGGGAGTGCGGCTGAGATCGATGAGTTCACCGCCGCCTACCATTTCCATGAGCCGCTGGGCGTGGTGGCGCAGATTATCCCGTGGAACTTCCCGCTATTAATGGCGGCCTGGAAGCTGGCCCCGGCGTTGGGTGCCGGGAACTGTGTGGTGCTGAAACCGGCGGAACAGACGCCGCTGTCGATCACCGTGTTTGTCGATCTGATCAAAGACCTGCTGCCGCCGGGGGTGTTGAACGTGGTGCACGGGTTTGGTAAAGAGGCGGGTGAGGCGCTGGCGTCCCACGCCGGCATTGCCAAAGTTGCCTTTACCGGTTCTA
>NZ_PUGA01000007.1:0-100870 GCF_003236725.1 Pantoea sp. ARC270 | reverse complement strand
CGCCAGCATCAGCAACGCGCACTGGATCAGATGATATGGGGGCTTAATGAAGATTGATTTAAATGCCGATCTCGGCGAGGGCTGCGCCAGCGATGAGGCACTGCTGCAACTGGTCAGTTCTGCCAACATCGCCTGTGGCTTTCATGCCGGTGACGCGCAGACCATGCTGCAGTCGGTGCGCTGGGCGCAGGCATCGGGCGTGGCCATCGGCGCGCATCCCTCGTTTCCTGACCGGGAAAACTTTGGCCGCCGCGCCATGCAGCTGCCGCCGGAGACGCTTTACGCCCAGATGATCTACCAAATTGGCGCGCTGAAAAGCCTGGCGGAAAGTGAAGGGGCGCGGCTAGTCCATGTCAAACCGCACGGCATGCTCTACAACCAGGCCGCAGCCGATCCGGTGCTGGCTGACACCATCGCCCGCGCCATCAGGGCGGTTGACAGCCAGCTGATCGTGACAGGGCTGGCTGGCAGCGAATCGATCCGCGCCGCGGCGCACTACGGCTTACGCACCCGGGAAGAGGTTTTTGCTGACCGGGGTTACCTGAGCAGCGGGGCACTGGTGCCGCGCAGCGAACCGGGCGCACTGATTGAGGATGAACAGCAGGCCATTGATCAGACGCTGACGATGGTCCGGCAGGGCAAAGTCAGAAGTATCAGTGGTGAATGGGTCGCGGTGAATGCGCAGACCGTCTGCTTACATGGCGACGGCGCACACGCGCTGCAGTTTGCCCGGCGGTTGCGTGATGCCTTCGCCGCTCAGCAGATTGCGGTTACCAGCGCCTGAATAACATTTAGCCCGGCTTATGCCGGGTTTTTCAACTCTGAGGGAAAACCATGGAAAGTGCAGTCAATCTCTGGCCTTTACTGGGCATTGCCGCCATCGTTATCGGCTTCGTGTTACGTTTCAATCCGGTGCTGGTCGTGATCGTCGCCGGATTCGTCACCGGTCTGGCGGCGATGATGCCGCTGGCGGACATTCTGGAAAAGCTCGGCGCCGGTTTTCTGAACACCCGTAACCTGCCGCTGATTCTACTGCTGCCGCTGGCGGTCATCGGCCTGCTGGAGCGTCACGGGCTGAAGGAGCGGGCACAGGCATGGATCGCACAGATAAAAACGGCCACCGCCGGACGTCTGCTGATCGTCTATCTGTTTGTCCGTGAAATCACCGCCGCGCTGGGATTAACCAGCCTGGGGGGCCATCCGCAGATGGTGCGTCCGTTGCTGGCCCCGATGGCAGAGGGGGCAACGGAAAACCGCTATGGTGAGATCACACCTGAACTGCGCTACCGGCTGCGCGCCATGTCTGCGGCCACCGATAATGTCGGCCTCTTCTTTGGTGAGGATATCTTCGTGGCATTTGGCGCGATTATCTTTATGCATAACTTTATGCAGGAGTCAGCCGGGATTCAGACCGAACCACTGCACATTGCGTTATGGGGCATTCCGACCGCGCTTGCCGCCTTTCTGATCCACTCGGCGCGTCTGATGCGTCTGGATCGTCAGCTGGCGCGGGAACTGCAGCAGCTGAACAACCAGGCGCTGAAAGCCCGGGGAGGTGAATAATGTTCCAGCAACAATATCTGATGTGGCTGGCGGGCATTATCCTGCTGGTGGTCGCGATTCTCTCCTGGCGCGACAGCGCAAATCCGCGCCGTTTTACCACCGGACTCTTCTGGGCGTTGTATGGCCTGGTATTTCTGGTGGGGGACTGGACGACGCAGATGATGAGCAGCCTGATGGGCTCGGATGCCGCGGGCACCCGAATGCTGCACATCACCATCGGTGTCATTGTGGTGGTGATGGCGTTGATCGCCGGTTTCGGAGGTGTCCGGCTGGGTCGTTATCATCAGCGCAGTGATGAAGAGAAGCAGGCCAGCGCAGGGCGTCTGGGCAATAAACTGTTTCTGCCCGCGCTGGCGATCCCGGTCGTGACCGTGATCGGTGTGCTGGCGTTTAACCATATTCCCGGTCTGCAGGATGCGGTTTTCGGACCCGGCAACCACGCCACGCTGGTGACGCTCTTCTCCATGATGGTGGGCTGTCTGATCGGCTGGCTGGTGGCGTTAAAACTGACTCATGAAAAACCGGTGCAGTCGATGCAGGAGACCCGCCGCCTGCTGGATTCGGTTGGCTGGGCCTTTATTCTGCCGCAAATTCTCGCCACCCTGGGACTGCTCTTTACCAGCGCGGGCGTGGGCGGTGCGATTTCGCATCTGACTGAGACCTGGCTGGCGGTAGATAACCGCTTTGTCGCGGTCACCGTTTATGCCGTCGGAATGGCGCTGTTGACCATGATCATGGGTAACGCTTTTGCCGCGTTTCCGATTATTACCGCAGGCGTCGGCATCCCGATCTTAGTGCTGCAGCACGGCGGTAATCCGGCGGTGATGGCCGCGATTGGCATGTTCTCCGGCTACTGCGGCACTCTGATGACGCCGATGGCGGCGAATTTCAATATCGTCCCGGCCGCGCTGCTGGAACTGCCGGACCGTAACGCGGTGATCAGGGCTCAGATTCCAACCGGTGTGCTACTGTTAATTGTTAACATTTTCCTGCTCTATTTCCTGATGTTTCTGTGAGGCCGCATGAAAACTGTTCTGATGACCGCCTTTGAACCCTTTGGCGGTGAAACGATTAACCCGTCATGGGAAGCGGTCCGCGCACTGGAGGGCAAACAGATCGGTGACGCCACCATCGTTATCCGCCAGTTACCTGTCGTCTTCCGCGATGTGCTGACGGTGCTCTATCAGGCACTGGATGAGGTTAAACCGGATCTCATTCTGTCCGTGGGGCAGGCGGGGGGCCGCAGCGATATTAGTGTTGAACGCATCGGCATTAATGTGGATGACGCCCGTATCCCGGACAACGCCGGTCATCAGCCGGTGGATGAGCCCGTGGTCGCGGGCGGCCCGGCAGCCTATTTTTCCCGTCTGCCGATCAAAGCGATCGTTGCGGCCGTGCGCGAAGCGGGCATTCCCGCGTCGGTTTCACAAACCGCCGGCACCTTTACCTGCAACCGGGTGATGTATGGCCTGCTGCACTGGCTGGCGCAGCAGGAGCGCCCGGCGCGGGGTGGTTTTATCCATATCCCTTATCTGCCCGAGCAGGCGGCGCAGCATCCCGGTGTGCCGAGCATGGCGGTCGCAACGATTATCAGGGCGCTGGAAATTGCAGTGCAGGTGACGCTGGAAACCGGCGACGACATAAAACAGGTGGGCGGAGCCACCCATTAAGAGGATGAAGGATGCCTGAAGGACCGGAAATTCGCCGTGTGGCGGATAAACTTGAAGTCGCGATTGTGGGGCAGCCGCTGACAGAGGCGTGGTTTGCATTTCCTCAGCTGAAAACCTACGAACCGGCCCTGATTGGCGAGCAGGTGCAGGCGATTGAGACGCGCGGAAAGGCGTTGCTGACGCACTTCAGCAATGGCCTGACGCTCTACAGCCATAACCAGCTCTACGGCGTCTGGCGCATCGTCAAACCTGACACCGAACTTAACACCACACGTCAGCTGCGGGTGCGGCTGGCGACGGCGGGCAAAGCGATTCTGCTCTACAGCGCCTCCGACATTGAACTGCTCAACGCGGATACGCTGGCGGCCCACCCGTTCCTGAATCGTATCGGGCCGGATGTGCTGAGCAGTGGTGTGACGGTGGATGAGGTCAGGGAAAGGCTGCTCTCACCCCGCTTCCGGCGACGCCAGTTCAGCGGTCTGCTGCTGGATCAGGCGTTTCTGGCCGGGCTGGGCAACTACCTGCGCGCTGAAATCCTCTGGCTGGCACAGCTGCTGCCTCACCATAAGGCTCAGGAGCTGAGCGACGATCAGCTGACTGCTTTCAGCGAAGCACTGCTGTCGGTACCGCGTCACGCCTACCGGATGCGCGGAACCATGAAGAAATATCATGAGGAAGCGGCCTTTCAGTTTGAGGTGTTTCACCGGCAGGGCAAGACGTGCCGGCGCTGTGGCACAACCATTGAGAAGGGCACGCTCTCATCGCGGCCTTTTTACTGGTGTCCGGGCTGTCAGAGGTAGAGAGAGGGATTCCTGCGGCGCCATCATAAGCAAAAGCAGGTTGAGTCCGGCCGCGGCAAACAGGTCAAAAGCGCAGGGAACAGGGTCAGAGGAGGAAAGCGTCCCGCGCCAGGGAAGGCGCGGGCCGAGCGGCCATGGATGGCCTGAGCGACTTCCCGATCTGACCCTGTTCCCTGAGCAGGCTCGGTCCCGCAGCAGCAGTGACTGTGCAGACCTCATTTCATCAGGCATGTGAAGGGAATTACAGAGGGAAAGAAGAGCTTCGCAGAGGAAAGGTTTGCTATGCAGGCGCGGCATAACCGCTCGCCGCGCCAGATCAGAATCACGTCGCCAGGCGGGGATCGCTCCCCGCCATCACGAACTTACTTCTCCAGCTTAGAGCTGAATTCACGCTCAGTGTAACCGGTGTACAGCTGACGCGGACGGGCAATCTTCATGCCTTCGTCGTGCATCTCTTTCCAGTGTGCAATCCAGCCAACGGTACGGGCCATCGCGAAGATCACCGTAAACATGGAGGAAGGAATCCCCATCGCTTTCAGAATAATACCGGAGTAGAAGTCGACGTTAGGATAGAGCTTACGCTCGATGAAGTACGGGTCGTTCAGCGCGATGTGTTCCAGCTCCATCGCCACTTCCAGCAGGTCATCTTTCATACCCAGCTCATTCAGGACTTCATGGCAGGTATCACGCATCACGGTCGCGCGTGGATCGTAGTTTTTGTAAACGCGATGACCAAAGCCCATCAGACGGAAGGAATCATTCTTATCCTTGGCACGTTTAACGAACTCAGGAATGTGCTCAACGCTGCTGATCTCTTCCAGCATACGCAGTGTCGCTTCGTTTGCACCGCCGTGCGCCGGTCCCCACAGGGAGGCGATCCCGGCGGCGATACAGGCAAACGGGTTCGCACCACTTGAACCGGCGGTACGCACTGTTGAGGTAGAGGCGTTCTGCTCATGGTCAGCATGCAGAATCAGAATACGGTCCATGGCGCGTTCCAGCACCGGGTTAACTTTGTACTCTTCGCATGGCGTAGCGAACATCATATGCAGGAAGTTACCGGCATAAGAGAGGTCGTTGCGCGGATAAACAAATGGCTGGCCGATGGAATATTTGTAACACATCGCTGCCATGGTCGGCATCTTGGAGAGCAGACGGAATGCCGCGATTTCGCGGTGGCGCTCAATGTTTACATCCAGCGAATCGTGGTAAAACGCCGCCAGTGCGCCGGTCACACCGCACATCACCGCCATCGGATGCGAGTCACGACGGAAGCCGTGGAACAGACGGGTAATCTGCTCATGAATCATCGTATGACGGGTAACGGTGGTGCGGAACTCATCAAACTGCTTCTGATCCGGCGCTTCGCCATTCAGCAGGATGTAGCACACTTCCAGATAGTTAGAGTGGGTCGCCAGCTCAGAAATAGGGAAACCACGGTGCAGCAGGATACCTTCGTCACCATCAATAAAGGTGATTTGGGATTCGCAGGACGCTGTAGAAGTGAAACCGGGATCGAAGGTGAACAGGCCACTTGCACCCAGAGAGCGGACATCAACCACATCCTGGCCCAGCGAGCCTTTCAGCACGTCCAGTTCAATAGATGTTCCATCTTGCAGGGTTAGCGTTACTTTTTTATCTGTCATTTTCGTCTCCATAGCGCCTTATGTAGGTAAGGATCTTTAGACACCTGAAACGCGTTCATGTTGCGGTTGGCAAAACAACACAGTATCACTCTGCGGCGATCAGGCCGGTGCAGGGTACAGAGTGAGCGGCGCGTTCCCAGCGGGAACCTGTGAGCCATGGACATGCTGCATATCGCGGTTGTTAAAGATCCGGTCAGGACATAACTTCTTGGTAACCAATAACCTGATGCTTTTTAATGCTCATTATCGCAATGTTACATAACTTGCGCTTAGGGGAAAGTGTATCCCCATAACTTTTGTGCATCATAGGAATTTACAGGCTTAGTTTGTAACTGAATTGTTGAACTATTGTCAAATCAGATAATTAAAATTGTATCAATTGTGAAAATCGTGAGTATGATCACTGTTCTACCTAAAATATACCAAAGAGTTTGTAGGGGAATTGTAATCAGAATGTGATCCTCCTATACTCCAGGCAGGTCTCCGGAACACCCTGACACCAGGAGCCACCCAGCGTTTACTACCGCGTCAATTAACACTGGATGTTGCTTGTTTGGTGACGGTTAAAGTCTGCCACGCGTTGTGATTAGACTCCGCCTCAGGTCCGGAGGAAGCAAAATAAAAAAGAGCTGTGTGGGCAAAACCGTGAAAAAACAAAGACCTGTCAACTTGGATCTCTCGACGATCCGGTTTCCCGTTACTGCAATATCATCCATTCTTCACCGCGTCTCCGGCGTAATCACCCTGGTTGCCATTGGCATCCTGCTGTGGCTACTCGGTCTCTCTCTCTCCTCTCCTGAAGGTTTCCAGCACGCTGCGTCCATTATGGATGGCTTCTTCGCGAAGTTCATCATGTGGGGCATCTTAACGGCGCTGGCCTATCACGCGGTGAGCGGGATTCGTCATATGTTGATGGATTTTGGTTATCTGGCTGAAACGCTGCAGGTCGGTAAGCGCTCAGCACATATAACTTTTGTGATCACTGTCGTGCTGGCAATTCTGGCGGGAGTCCTCGTATGGTAAGCAATGCATCCGCATTGGGTCGCAACGGCATTCAGGACTGGCTGCTGCTGCGCGCAACTGCAATTCTCATTACGCTCTACATCGTCTACATCCTCGGTTTCGTGGTGATGACAGACACGCTGACGTATGACCTGTGGCGTGGCTTCTTCGCCTCCGCCTTCACCAAAGTGTTCACGCTGCTGACGCTCTTCTCCATTCTGATTCACGGCTGGATCGGGATGTGGCAGGTGTTAACAGACTACGTTAAATCGCTGCCAACCCGTTTGTTGCTGCAGTTTGTGATTGTCGTGGCGCTGTTGTGGTATGCGATTTATGGCTTTGTTGTGGTGTGGGGTGTGTAAATGAGTTTGCCAATCAGAGAATTTGATGCCGTGGTGATCGGCGCAGGTGGCGCAGGAATGCGCGCCGCACTGCAAATCTCCCAGGGCGGCCAGAGCTGTGCCCTGTTATCCAAAGTTTTCCCGACCCGTTCCCACACGGTATCTGCGCAGGGCGGTATCACCGTTGCGCTGGGTAATACCCACGAAGATAACTGGGAATGGCATATGTATGACACCGTCAAAGGTTCCGACTACATCGGTGACCAGGACGCGATTGAATATATGTGCAAAACCGGCCCGGAAGCGATTCTGGAGCTGGAGCATATGGGCCTGCCATTCTCCCGTCTGGAAGATGGCCGCGTTTATCAGCGTCCGTTTGGTGGTCAGTCGAAAAACTTCGGCGGCGAGCAGGCAGCACGTACGGCGGCGGCCGCTGACCGTACCGGTCACGCCCTGCTGCATACGCTCTATCAGCAGAACCTGAAAAACAAAACCACCATCTTCTCGGAGTGGTACGCGCTGGACCTGGTGAAAAACGCCGATGGCGCGGTAGTGGGTTGTACCGCTATCTGCATCGAAACTGGTGAAACCGTCTACTTCAAAGCGAAGGCGACCATTCTGGCGACCGGCGGTGCAGGCCGTATCTACCAGTCCACCACCAACGCCCACATCAACACCGGTGACGGTGTCGGTATGGCGCTGCGCGCAGGCGTACCGGTGCAGGATATGGAGATGTGGCAGTTCCACCCAACCGGCATCGCGGGTGCGGGTGTGCTGGTCACGGAAGGCTGCCGTGGTGAAGGTGGCTATCTGCTGAACAAACATGGCGAACGCTTCATGGAGCGTTATGCGCCGAACGCCAAAGACCTGGCGGGCCGCGACGTGGTTGCGCGTTCGATGATGATTGAAATCCGTGAAGGTCGCGGCTGTGACGGTCCGTGGGGCCCGCACATCAAACTTAAACTCGATCATCTGGGTAAAGAGGTGCTGGAATCGCGTCTGCCGGGTATCCTGGAGCTGTCGCGCACCTTTGCTCACGCCGATCCGATTAAAGAGCCTATCCCGGTTATCCCGACCTGCCACTACATGATGGGCGGCATTCCAACCAAAGTAACCGGTCAGGCGCTGCGTGTGAATGAGCAGGGCGAAGATGTGGTGATTCCTGGCCTGTTCGCCGTCGGCGAAATCGCCTGTGTTTCGGTGCACGGAGCCAACCGTCTGGGTGGTAACTCCCTGCTGGACCTGGTGGTCTTTGGCCGCGCGGCGGGTCTGCATCTGCTGGAGAGCATCCAGGAGCAGGGCGACCTGCGTGATGCGACCGAAGATGAAATCGCCGTGGCGATGGAGCGTTTCAACCGCTGGGAAAACAACACCACCGGAGAAGACCCGGTTGAGATTCGCAAAGCGCTGCAACGCTGCATGCAGAACAACTTCTCGGTCTTCCGTGAAGGTGATGCGATGGCACAGGGTCTGGAAGAGCTGAAAGAGATTCGTCAGCGCCTGAAGTCAGCGCGTCTGGATGACCGCTCACCCGATTTCAACACTCAGCGTATTGAGTGCCTGGAGCTGGATAACCTGATGGAGACGGCCTTTGCCACGGCGGTCGCGGCTAACTACCGCACCGAGAGCCGCGGTGCGCACAGTCGCTTCGACTTCCCGGATCGTGATGATGAAAACTGGCTGTGCCACAGTCTTTATGTCCCGGAAACCGAAAGCATGACGCGCCGTGAGGTGAACATGCAGCCGAAACTGCGCGCGGCCTTCCCGCCGAAAGTGCGCACCTACTAATTCCGGAGACGACGATGAGACTCGAGTTTTCAATTTATCGCTACAATCCAGACGTCGACGACAAACCGCGTATGCAGGATTACACGCTGGAATCGGAAGATGGTCGTGACATGATGCTGCTGGATGCGCTGATCCGCCTGAAAGAGAAAGATCCGACCCTGGCGTTCCGTCGCTCCTGCCGTGAAGGTGTCTGCGGCTCTGACGGCCTCAACATGAACGGTAAAAACGGTCTGGCCTGCATCACGCCGGTATCGGCACTGGGCAACGGAAAACAGAAAATTGTTATCCGTCCGCTGCCGGGCTTACCGGTCGTGCGTGACCTGGTAGTAGACATGAGCCAGTTTTATGCACAATATGAGAAAATTAAGCCTTTCCTGTTGAATAATGGGGAAAATCCGCCAGCACGTGAACATCTGCAGTCACCGGATGAGCGTGAACATCTGGATGGCCTGTACGAATGTATTCTCTGTGCCTGCTGCTCAACCTCCTGCCCGTCGTTCTGGTGGAATCCGGAGAAGTTCATTGGTCCAGCCGGTCTGCTGGCCGCATACCGCTTCCTGATTGACAGCCGCGACACTGAAACCGAGTCGCGCCTCGACAATCTGAATGATGCTTTCAGCGTATTCCGCTGTCACAGCATTATGAACTGTGTGAGCGTATGCCCGAAAGGGCTGAACCCGACGCGCGCCATCGGCCATATCAAGTCGATGCTGCTGCAGCGCGGTGCATGATGTGTACTTGCCGGGAACCTCAGGTTCCCGGTGTTTTACGGAAGCCTCTGTAAGCGCGGTGATGACCACGTTTACAAAGGTTCCCTTACGGGCCACGCGCGCTGCGCAGAGTGCTCGTATCGCTGAACTCACTACGGCAAACCGCGAAAGCGGCAACAAATGAAACCTCAAAAAAGCATAGCAATGCTTAAGGGATCACAATGCAGAACAGCGCGATGAAACCCTGGCTGGACTCTTCCTGGCTGGCCGGCGCGAATCAGTCTTACATAGAGCAGCTCTATGAGGATTTCCTGACCGATCCTGACTCTGTCGATGCAGTGTGGCGCTCGATGTTCCAGCAGTTACCGGGCACCGGAATGAAACCTGAGCAGTTTCACTCCACCACACGTGAGTACTTCCGTCGCCTGGCGAAAGACGCATCTCGTTACACCTCATCTCTCTCCGATCCGGAAACCAACTCCAAGCAAGTGAAAGTGTTGCAGCTGATTAACGCGTTCCGTTTTCGCGGTCATCAGCACGCCAACCTCGATCCGCTTGGCCTGTGGAAACAGGACCGGGTGGCCGATCTTGATCCCGCTTTTCACGATCTGACCGAGGCCGATTTTCAGGAAAGCTTTAACGTCGGCTCTTTTGCCATCGGCAAAGAGACCATGAAGCTGGCCGATCTCTTCGAGGCGCTGACTCAGACTTACTGCGGCTCGATTGGTGCGGAATATATGCACATCAACAACACCGATGAGAAACGCTGGATCCAGCAGCGTCTTGAGTCCGTGGCGGGCCGTGCAGCGTTCAGCAGCGAAGAGAAAAAAGGTTTCCTGAAAGAGCTGACCGCCGCAGAAGGGCTGGAGAAATATCTGGGAGCGAAATTCCCGGGTGCGAAACGCTTCTCGCTGGAAGGTGGCGACGCGCTGATTCCGATGCTGCGCGAAATGATCCGTCATGCCGGTAAGAGCGGAACCCGTGAAGTGGTGCTGGGTATGGCGCACCGCGGCCGTCTCAACGTGCTGATCAACGTGCTGGGTAAAAAGCCGCAGGATCTGTTCGACGAGTTCGCCGGTAAGCACAAAGAGCATCTGGGCACCGGTGACGTGAAGTACCACATGGGCTTCTCCTCTGACGTGGAAACGGAAGGCGGCCTGGTGCATCTGGCGCTGGCGTTTAACCCGTCGCATCTGGAGATCGTCAGCCCGGTGGTGATGGGCTCGGTTCGCGCCCGTCTCGATCGTCTCGATGAGCCAGCCAGCAATAAAGTTTTACCGATCACCATTCACGGTGATGCGGCCGTCATTGGTCAGGGCGTGGTTCAGGAAACCCTGAACATGTCTCAGGCGCGCGGTTATGAAGTGGGTGGCACGGTTCGCATCGTGATCAACAACCAGGTGGGCTTTACCACCTCTAACCCGAAAGATGCGCGCTCTACGCCATACTGCACCGACATCGGCAAAATGGTGCTGGCGCCGATTTTCCACGTCAACGCTGACGACCCGGAAGCGGTGGCCTTTGTTACCCGTCTGGCACTCGACTACCGCAACACCTTTAAGCGTGATGTGTTTATCGACCTGGTCTGCTATCGCCGTCATGGTCACAACGAGGCGGATGAGCCAAGCGCGACCCAGCCGCTGATGTACCAGAAAATCAAAAAACACCCGACGCCACGCAAAATCTACGCCGATCGTCTGGAAGGTGAAGCCGTTGCCACGCAGGAAGATGCGACCGAGATGGTCAATCTTTACCGTGACGCGCTGGATGCGGGCGAGTGTGTGGTGCCGGAATGGCGTCCGATGAGCCTGCACTCTTTTACCTGGTCACCTTACCTGAACCATGAGTGGGATGAGCCTTATCCGGCGCAGGTTGAGCTGAAACGTCTGAAGGAGCTGGCGCTGCGTATCAGCCAGGTGCCTGAAGAGGTGGAAGTTCAGTCGCGTGTCGCCAAGATCTACAACGACCGTCGCCTGATGGCCGAAGGTGAAAAAGCCTTCGACTGGGGCGGAGCAGAGAACCTGGCCTACGCCACACTGGTCGATGAAGGCATTCCGGTGCGCCTGTCGGGCGAAGATACCGGTCGCGGCACCTTCTTCCACCGTCACGCTGTCATTCATAACCAGGCGAACGGCTCCACCTACACCCCGCTGCACCATGTGCACAGTGGTCAGGGCCAGTTTAAAGTCTGGGACTCCGTGCTGTCCGAAGAGGCGGTGCTGGCCTTTGAATATGGCTACGCAACGGCTGAACCGCGCATCCTGACTATCTGGGAAGCGCAGTTTGGTGACTTCGCCAACGGCGCACAGGTGGTTATCGATCAGTTCATCAGCTCCGGTGAGCAGAAATGGGGCCGCATGTGTGGTCTGGTGATGCTGCTGCCGCACGGCTATGAAGGTCAGGGGCCAGAGCACTCCTCTGCGCGTCTGGAGCGTTATCTGCAACTCTGCGCTGAGCAGAACATGCAGGTCTGCGTGCCTTCAACCCCGGCGCAGGTTTACCACATGCTGCGTCGTCAGGCGCTGCGCGGTATGCGTCGTCCGCTGATTGTGATGTCACCGAAATCACTGCTGCGTCATCCGCTGGCGATCTCGACGCTGGATGAACTGGCAAACGGCAGTTTCCAGCCGGCGATCGGTGAAATTGACGATCTCGATCCGCAGGGCGTGAAACGCGTCGTGCTCTGTTCCGGTAAAGTCTATTACGACCTGCTGGAGCAGCGTCGTAAAAACGAGCAGACCGATGTGGCCATCGTGCGCATCGAGCAGCTCTATCCTTTCCCGCATCAGGCGGTACAGGAAGCATTAAAAGCGTATTCTCACGTGCAGGATTTTGTCTGGTGTCAGGAAGAGCCGCTGAATCAGGGCGCCTGGTATTGCAGCCAGCATCACTTCCGTGAAGTTGTGCCGTTTGGCGCGACCTTACGTTATGCAGGCCGCCCGGCATCCGCCTCACCGGCCGTGGGTTACATGTCCGTACACCAACAACAGCAGCAAGACCTGGTTAATGACGCGCTGAACGTTAATTAATTAAAAGGAAAGATAATGAGTAGCGTAGATATTCTCGTTCCCGACCTGCCTGAATCGGTTGCCGATGCCTCAGTGGCAACCTGGCACAAAAAACCAGGCGATGCCGTCACTCGCGATGAAGTGCTGGTTGAAATCGAAACCGACAAAGTGGTGCTGGAAGTGCCTGCGGCGGCTGACGGTATCCTGGAAGCCGTGCTGGAAGAAGAGGGCGCCACCGTCACTTCACGCCAGATCCTGGGCCGCCTGAAAGAGGGCAACAGCGCCGGTAAAGAGACCAGCGCGAAGTCTGAAAGCAAAGAGTCGACTCCGGCTCAGCGTCAGACCGCGTCGCTGGAAGAAGAGAGCAACGATGCGCTCAGCCCGGCTATTCGCCGTCTGATTGCTGAGCACAACCTGGATGCCTCGCAGATCAAAGGCAGCGGTGTGGGCGGACGTCTGACCCGTGAAGATGTTGAAAAACATCTTGCCAGCAAGCCGCAGGATACCAAAGCTGCCGCACCGGCCGCTGAAGCCGCTGCCGCGCCGCAGCCGATCGCGAATCGCAGCGAAAAACGCGTGCCGATGACCCGTCTGCGTAAGCGTGTTGCTGAGCGTCTGCTGGAAGCGAAAAACAGCACCGCGATGCTGACCACCTTCAACGAAATCAACATGAAGCCCATCATGGATCTGCGCAAGCAGTATGGTGAGGCTTTTGAGAAGCGTCACGGTGTGCGTCTGGGCTTCATGTCCTTCTACCTGAAAGCGGTCGTTGAAGCGCTGAAACGCTATCCGGAAGTGAACGCCTCTATCGATGGCGAAGATGTGGTTTACCACAACTACTTCGACGTCAGCATTGCGGTCTCCACGCCGCGCGGTCTGGTGACACCAGTGCTGCGTGACGTCGATGCGCTGAGCATGGCGGACATCGAGAAGAAAATTAAAGAGCTGGCCGTGAAAGGCCGTGACGGTAAGCTGACGGTTGAGGATCTGACCGGCGGTAACTTTACCATCACCAACGGCGGCGTCTTTGGTTCACTCATGTCTACGCCGATCATCAACCCACCGCAGAGCGCCATTCTGGGCATGCACGCTATCAAAGATCGCCCGATGGCGGTCAATGGTCAGGTTGTGGTGCTGCCAATGATGTATCTGGCGCTCTCCTACGACCACCGCCTGATCGATGGCCGTGAATCTGTGGGTTATCTGGTTGCAGTGAAAGAGATGCTGGAAGATCCAGCACGTCTGCTGCTGGATGTCTGATTTTCACCGGGCGCACCTTCGCGTGCGCCCAACCTCATTACTCTTTTCAGACCTGAATGGATAGAACATCATGAACTTACACGAATACCAGGCGAAACAGCTGTTTGCACGGTATGGCATGCCGGCACCAACGGGTTACGCCTGTACTACACCACGTGAAGCGGAAGAAGCAGCCTCTAAAATTGGCGCAGGCCCGTGGGTAGTTAAATGTCAGGTTCATGCCGGTGGCCGCGGTAAAGCGGGCGGTGTGAAAGTGGTTAACAGCAAAGAAGATATCCGTGCTTTTGCTGAGAACTGGCTGGGCAAACGCCTGGTGACCTATCAGACAGATGCGAACGGCCAGCCGGTTAACCAGATTCTGGTTGAAGCCGCGACCGACATCGACCAGGAACTCTACCTGGGCGCGGTGGTGGATCGTGCTACCCGTCGTGTGATTTTCATGGCCTCAACCGAAGGCGGCGTGGAAATCGAAAAAGTAGCGGAAGAGACTCCGCATCTGATCCACAAAATGGCGCTGGATCCGCTGACCGGTCCGCAGCCGTACCAGGGCCGCGAGCTGGCATTCAAACTCGGCCTGACCGGTAAGCTGGTCGGCCAGTTCACCAAGATCTTTATGGGTCTGGCGACACTGTTCCTGGAGCGCGATCTGGCGATGGTGGAGATCAACCCGCTGGTGATCACTAAGCAGGGCGACCTGATCTGCCTGGATGGCAAACTGGGTGCCGATGGCAATGCCCTGTTCCGCCAGCCAGAGCTGCGCGAAATGCGCGATCCAAGCCAGGAAGATCCCCGTGAAGCGCACGCGACACAGTGGGAACTGAACTATGTTGCGCTGGAAGGCAACATCGGCTGTATGGTTAACGGCGCAGGTCTGGCGATGGGCACCATGGACATCGTTAAGCACCACGGCGGCCAGCCAGCAAACTTCCTTGATGTCGGCGGCGGCGCAACCAAAGAGCGCGTAACCGAAGCCTTCAAAATCATCCTCTCTGACGATGCGGTGAAAGCCGTCTTCGTTAACATCTTCGGCGGTATCGTACGCTGTGACCTGATTGCCGACGGCATCATCGGCGCAGTCGCTGAAGTGGGTGTGAACGTGCCAGTGGTGGTACGTCTGGAAGGTAACAACGCCGAGCTGGGCGCCCAGAAACTGGCGGACAGCGGTCTGAACATCATTGCAGCAACCAGCCTGACAGACGCCGCACAGCGTGTTGTTGCTGCCGCGGAGGGTAAATAATGTCCATTCTGATCGACAAAAACACCAAAGTCATTTGCCAGGGTTTCACCGGTGGCCAGGGGACTTTCCATTCTGAACAGGCGCTGGCCTACGGTACCCAACTGGTTGGCGGCGTCACGCCAGGCAAAGGCGGCACGACTCACCTCGGCCTGCCGGTGTTCAACACCGTGCGTGAAGCGGTAGAAGCGACCGGCGCAACGGCAACCGTGATCTACGTTCCGGCACCGTTCTGCAAAGATGGCATCCTGGAAGCGATTGAAGCGGGCATCAAACTGATCATCACCATCACCGAAGGTATCCCGACGCTGGATATGCTGACCGTGAAGGTGAAGCTGGATGAAGCGGGCGTGCGGATGATCGGTCCAAACTGCCCGGGTGTCATCACCCCAGGCGAATGCAAAATCGGCATCATGCCGGGCCACATTCACCAGCCGGGCCGCGTGGGTATCGTCTCACGTTCCGGTACGCTGACCTATGAAGCGGTTAAGCAGACCACCGATATCGGTTACGGCCAGTCGACCTGTGTGGGTATCGGCGGTGACCCGATCCCGGGATCTAACTTCATCGACATCCTGAAACTGTTCCAGGATGACCCGCAGACGGAAGCGATCGTGATGATCGGCGAGATCGGCGGCAGCGCAGAAGAAGAAGCGGCAGCCTTCATCAAAGAGCACGTGACCAAGCCTGTCGTGGGTTACATCGCGGGTGTGACGGCGCCTAAAGGCAAACGTATGGGCCATGCGGGCGCCATCATTGCCGGTGGTAAAGGCACCGCTGATGAGAAGTTTGCGGCGCTGGAAGCGGCAGGCGTGAAGACCGTTCGCAGTCTGGCGGACATCGGTGACGCCGTGAAAGCAGTATTACCGGCTAAATAAGCCAGCGTCATCTGAGACTCAGCCACCTTCGGGTGGCTTTTTTTTTGCGATTAATCCGGGGGAGAGGGCCGTCAGCGGGAAGGGAAACAGGCTGCATGATAATGGCGTCCGGGCGCCTGCCAGGTTAATAAATAATGGCAAACGTGATCTATTTTCTCACTCCTGATTTAAGTAATGACATCTTATTAACAAGAATCCTACCTGACCATATCTGGAAACTTATTGCGTTATTCCAGATCAATTAATCACGATTTATATCCAACTATTTCTCTGGCAAAGCGCAACGCTAAGGGCGTAAATTGCGCTGCATCAATCCAGCCTTTTACACACATTTTCAAACGTCTGCTCAACCCGGGATGACACCCGCTTTTCTCCTGTTAAAGCACGCGTTAATGAAAGCGCGGATTGACAATTCAGAGCTGCTGCATGCGTGACTGACCTGTCCCGGCAGCTTACAGGCCGGGTCTGCGGGTAATAAAAAAAACTGGAATCAATAAACAGTCGTTCCTGACCCCGATTACGTTCGCGATTCGCGCGCGTAATCGAGAGAAAGCGAGGAGTCCTTATGTTAGATATCGTCGAGCTGTCGCGATTACAGTTTGCCTTAACGGCGATGTACCATTTTCTGTTCGTCCCTTTAACGCTGGGTATGGCGTTTCTGCTGGCGATTATGGAAACGGTCTATGTGCTGAGCGGCAAACAGATTTATAAAGATATGACGAAGTTCTGGGGCAAGTTATTTGGTATTAACTTTGCGCTGGGTGTGGCCACCGGACTGACGATGGAATTTCAGTTCGGCACTAACTGGTCCTATTACTCTCACTACGTCGGCGATATCTTCGGTGCGCCGCTCGCCATTGAAGGTCTGATGGCGTTCTTCCTGGAATCGACCTTTGTCGGCCTGTTCTTCTTTGGCTGGGATCGGCTGGGTAAAGTGCAGCACATGGCGGTCACCTGGCTGGTGGCGCTGGGATCGAACATGTCGGCGCTCTGGATTCTGGTCGCCAACGGCTGGATGCAGAACCCGATCGCCTCTGAATTTAACTTCGAAACCATGCGTATGGAGATGGTCAGCTTCTCGCAGCTGGTGCTGAACCCGGTCGCGCAGGTCAAATTCGTGCACACCGTGGCGGCGGGTTATACCACCGGTGCGATGTTTATTCTCGGCATCAGCGCGTGGTACATGCTGAAAGGGCGTGATCTCGCCTTTGCAAAACGCTCGTTCGCCATTGCCGCCAGTTTTGGTATGGCGGCGGTGCTGTCAGTGATCCTGCTGGGCGATGAGTCCGGCTATGAAATGGGTGACGTGCAGAAAACCAAACTCGCCGCGATTGAAGCCGAGTGGGAGACCCAGCCGGCACCGGCTTCATTTACGCTGTTTGGCCTGCCGGATCAGGCGACTCAGGAGAACCGCTATGCGATTCAGATCCCCTGGCTGCTGGGCCTGATCGCCACCCGATCCACCGATACGCCCGTCACCGGCCTGAAAGATCTGATGGCACAGCATGAGGTGCGCATCCGCAACGGCATGAAGGCCTACACCCTGCTGAATGAGCTGCGCAGCGGCAGCCAGGATCCGGCAGTACGTGACGCCTTTAACAGTCACAAACAGGATCTCGGCTACGGTCTGCTGCTGAAACGCTATACCGACAACGTGGCGGATGCGACGGACGCGCAGATCAGGCAGGCGACGCAGGATTCCATCCCGCGTGTGGCACCACTTTACTTCGCGTTTCGCATCATGGTGCTCTGCGGCGTGCTGCTGCTGGCCATCATCACGCTTTCCTTCTGGAGCGTGATACGCAATCGCATCGGTAAGAACCGCGGGTTGCTGAAAGCGGCACTGCTGGGGATTCCGCTGCCGTGGATTGCGGTGGAATCAGGCTGGTTTGTCGCGGAGTATGGCCGTCAGCCCTGGGCCATCGGTGAAATTCTGCCGACGGCGGTGGCTAACTCCTCCCTGACCACAGGCGATCTGCTGTTCTCAATGATTCTGATCTGTGGCCTCTACACCCTGTTCCTGGTGGCTGAAATGTACCTGATGTTCAAATTCGCCCGCCTCGGGCCGAGCAGTCTGAAAACCGGGCGTTATCACCACGAGCAGATCACGGCAACCCCTCAGCCGGTACAGGGATAAGGAGAGCGACCATGTTTGATTACGAAGTTCTGCGCTTTGTCTGGTGGCTGTTGATTGGCGTGCTGCTGATCGGCTTTGCCGTCGCCGATGGTTTCGATATGGGCGTCGGTATGCTGACACGCATTCTGGGACGCTCCGATACCGAACGTCGCATCATGATTAACACCATCGCCCCGCACTGGGACGGCAACCAGGTCTGGCTGATCACCGCCGGAGGGGCGCTGTTTGCCGCCTGGCCGATGGTCTACGCAGCCGCCTTTTCGGGCTTCTATGTGGCGATGATCCTCGTGCTTGCGTCGCTCTTCTTCCGTCCGGTCGGTTTCGACTACCGCTCAAAGATTGAAGACAACCGCTGGCGCGGTGCCTGGGACTGGGGCATTTTCATTGGCAGTTTTGTCCCGCCGCTGGTGATTGGCGTGGCGTTTGGCAACCTGTTACAGGGCGTGCCGTTCCATGCCGACGAGTATCTGCGTCTGTTCTACACCGGTAACTTCTTCCAGCTGCTGAATCCATTTGGTCTGCTGGCGGGTGTGGTCAGTGTGGCGATGATTCTGGCGCAGGGTGCGACCTATCTGCAGATGCGCACCACCGGTGAACTGCATCTGCGTTCACGCACCGCCGCACAGCTTGCCGCGCTGGTGATGATGGTCTGCTTCATCCTTGCAGGTGTCTGGGTGAAATATGGCATTGATGGCTATGTGGTGACCAGCCCTCTGGATCACTTCGCCGCCTCCAACCCGCTGGGTAAAACCGTAGTGCGCGAAGCGGGAGCCTGGCTTGTGAATTTCCAGCAGCATCCTGTGCTGTGGCTATTCCCGCTGCTGGGTGTGCTTCTGCCGCTGCTGACCATCTTCTGCTCACGGGTGGAGAAGGGGGCCTGGGCGTTCCTGTTCTCCTCGCTGACGCTGGCCTGCGTCATCATGACGGCGGGTATTGCGATGTTCCCGTTCATCATGCCGTCCAGCACCGTGCCGGGCACCAGCCTGACGATGTGGGACGCCACGTCCAGCCTGCTGACCCTGCAAACCATGACCATTGCCGCCGTTATCTTTGTGCCGATCATTCTCGCCTACACCACCTGGTGCTACTGGAAGATGTTTGGTCGTATCACCAAAGAGCATATTGAAAGCAACAGTCACTCACTCTACTGATTAAGGAGATGTCGCATGTGGTATTTTGCCTGGATTCTCGGCACTCTGCTGGCCTGTGCCTTTGGTATCATCACCGCGCTGGCGATTGAGCACATTGAAGCGCAGGATGAGTCTCACTGATGCGAACGCTGATTCGGATGCTGTATGATCTGATGGATAAGGGCCCGTTACGGGCCCTCTCTCTGCTGCTGGCACTGCTGACGGCGGGCGGGGTGATGTGGGATCCTGCACGCTTTGCCAATCAGGCAGGGGAGTTACCTGCGCTGCAGGCGCTGGTGCTGATCTGGGCGGTCTGCTGCGGGGTGATCCACGGCGTGGGTTTCCGGCCACGAAAAACCCGATGGCAGGCGCTGTTTACGCCGTTACCCGCCGTAGTGGTGTTAATGATTGCCCTTTACCGTTTTTACGTTTAGCCCCCGCCTTACCGGCGCTGTCAGTGAATATTTGTCAGCGTACGGTCAATAAATCTCCCTGAAATCGTTCCGTTTGTTACGGAGCGATAATTATTTTCGCCTGGCTCTGGCGACCCATTCCCAACCCCAATTCTCTTGCGTATAGTAGCATCGTTTAAAACGAGGCCGGGATGTAGAGTGAGTACAACGCTGTTTCGCTGGCCGGTTCGGGTCTACTACGAAGACACTGATGCCGGTGGTGTGGTTTATCACGCCAGCTATATCGCTTTTTATGAACGAGCACGTACCGAGATGTTGCGACAGCACCATTTCAATCAGCAGACGCTGTTAGAGCAGCAGGTCGCTTTTGTGGTACGACGTATGACAGTGGACTACCTGTCGGCGGCGCGTCTTGATGACCTTCTGGAGATCCAGAGTGAAGTGACATCAATGACACGGGCCACGATGACGTTCACGCAGCGTATCGTGAATACTGAAGGCAAAGTGCTCAATGAGGCAGAAGTCCTGATTGCCTGCATTAACCCACATCTGATGAAGCCGATTGCGCTTCCCAAGTCTATTGTCGCGGAGTTCAAGCAGTGACTGACATGAACATTCTTGATTTGTTCCTGAAGGCGAGCCTTCTGGTCAAACTTATCATGTTGATTTTGATCGGCTTTTCTATTGCCTCCTGGGCCATCATTATTCAGCGCACACGTATTCTGAATGCGGCCGGAAGAGAAGCGGAGGCGTTTGAAGACAAGTTCTGGTCGGGTATCGAACTTTCGCGTCTCTACCAGGAGAGTCAGGAGCGTCGGGACGAACTGGCTGGTTCTGAGCAGATTTTCTACGCCGGCTTTAAAGAGTTTGCCCGTCTGCATCGCGCCAATAATCATGCGCCGGAAGCGGTCATTGATGGCGCCAGCCGTGCGATGCGCATCTCGCTGAACCGCGAGCTGGAAACGCTGGAAAACCACATTCCTTTCCTCGGCACCGTCGGTTCAATCAGCCCCTACATCGGGCTGTTCGGCACCGTCTGGGGGATCATGCACGCCTTTATCGCGCTGGGCGCGGTGAAGCAGGCGACGCTGCAGATGGTGGCGCCAGGTATTGCTGAAGCACTGATTGCGACCGCGATCGGTCTGTTTGCCGCGATTCCGGCGGTGATGGCGTACAACCGCCTGAACCAGCGCGTCAACAAACTGGAGCAGGGCTACGACAACTTTATGGAAGAGTTCACGGCCATCCTGCATCGCCAGGCTTTCTCCAGCGATAACGCTAAGTAAACAGAGGTTAATGATGGCCAGAGTACGTGGTCGCAAACACCGCGACCTGAAGTCGGAAATCAACATCGTTCCGCTGCTGGACGTCCTGCTGGTGCTGTTGCTCATCTTCATGGCAACCGCACCCATTATTACCCAGAGCGTGGAAGTGGATCTGCCGGATGCGACCGACTCTAAAACCGTCTCCAGCGACGACAATCCGCCGGTGATTGTCGAGGTGGCGGGCGTGGGTCAGTACAGCCTGGTGGTGGATCACGATCGCATGGATCAGCTTCCGCCCGAGCAGGTGATCAGCGAAGCGCAGCGTCGACTGGAAGCGAATCCTAAGACGGTCTTTTTGATCGGGGGCGCGAAAGAGGTGCCTTACGATGAAATTATTAAAGCGCTCAACCTGCTGCACCAGGCGGGTGTTAAATCTGTCGGTTTGATGACGCAGCCGATTTAAAATCGAACCGTTTTTTGGGAACCGAGTGTGTCGAAGGCAACCGAGCAAAACGAGAAGTTAAAGCGCGCGATAATCATTTCGGTGATTCTGCATATCGTGCTGATCGCGCTGCTGGTATGGAGCTCGTTTAATGAGCATGTTGACCCCAGCAGTGCGGGTGGCGGCGGCAGTGATATCGATGCGGTGATGGTCGATCCCGGCGCCGTCGTCAGCCAGTATAACCGTCAGCAGAACCAGCAGAGCGACAGCCAGCGTGCTGAGCAGCAGCGTAAAAAGCAGGCGCAGCAGCAGGCTGAAGAGCTGCAGGAGAAGCAGGCCGCCGAACAGCAGCGTCTGAAAGCGCTGGAAAAAGAGCGCTTAGCTGCGCAGGAAGCGGCAAAAGAAGAGGCTAAACAGCAGGCTGAGCAGCAGAAAGCGGCCGAACAGGCCGCTAAACAGGCGGCTGAGCAGCAGAAAACCGCTGAAGCGGCAGCCGCAAAAGCGAAGGCTGAAGCTAAAGCGCAGGCGGATGCCCAGGCGAAAGCCGCGGCTGAGCAGGCGAAACAGGCTGCTGCCGAAGCAAAGAAGCAGGCTGATCAGCAGGCGAAAGCCGCTGCGGCGGCGGCGGCAAAAGAGAAAGCCGTCGCCGAAGCGAAGGCAAAGTCTGACGCGGAGGCCAAAGCGGCAGCGGAAGCTAAAGTGAAAGCGGCTGCCGAGGCCAAAGCGAAAGCGGCTGAAGAGGCGAAAGAGAAAGCCGCAGAAGCCAAAGAAAAAGCCGCAGAAGCAGCGAAAGAGAAAGCGGCGGAAGCCGCAAAAGCCAAAGCGGAAGCCGCGAAAGAGGCGGCTAAAGAAGCGGCGAAAGAGAAAGCGGAAGCCGCGGCCAAAGCGAAAGCCGATGCGGCAGCGAAAGCCAAAGCGGACGCGGCTGCCAAAGCGAAAGCCGATGCCGCCGCGAAGGCCAAAGCCGACGCGAAAGCGAAAGCTGCCGCCGATGCGGCCAACGACAGCGATGTCGACGATCTGCTGGGTGGACTGGCTTCCGGTAAAAATGCACCGAAAAGCGGGGCCGCTGGCGGCGGCGCAGCAGGGCAGGGAAACCAGAAGAAAGCGGGTGCGTCAGGCGCGGAAATCAACTCCTACATGGGGCAGGTGGTCAGTGCGATTCAAAGCCGCTTCTATGATGCCGATCTGTATCGCGGAAAAACCTGTGATTTGCGGATTAAACTTGCGCCGGATGGCCTGTTGATTGATGTTAAGTCAGAAGGTGGGGACCCCGCGCTCTGTCAGGCCGCGATTACCGCCGCCCGACAGGCACGTATTCCGAAGCCGCCTTCCCAGGCGGTCTACGAAGTGTTTAAGAACGCCCCTATGCGTTTTAAACCGCAATAATGCAGTAACGGGCGGCAAGTTGATCTATGTTTAGCTTGCCGTACTTAAGTTCTACTCGTGGTTTCCAGGAACAGTGCCAATTATCGTGGACTGAGGTTCAGATAAGGGAGATAAAATGAAGCAAGCTCTTCGCGTTACGTTAGGCTTTTTTATCCTGCTGTGGGCAGCCATGCTGCATGCAGAAGTTCGAATTGAGATTACCCAGGGCGTCAACACCGCACGCCCGATTGGCGTTGTGCCATTTAAATGGACGGGTGCAGGTGCCGCGCCGGAAGATATCGGCGGCATCGTGGCCGCTGACCTGCGCAACAGCGGCAAATTTAATCCGCTGGATCGCTCACGTCTGCCTCAGCAGCCTGGCAGCGCACAGGAAGTTCAGCCTGCGGCCTGGAGCGCCCTGGGCATCGACGCGGTTGTGGTCGGTCAGGTCGCCGCTAACCCGGATGGCAGCTATCAGGTTTCTTACCAGCTGGTCGATACCGGTGGTGCACCGGGAACCGTGCTGGCGCAGAACACCTATAAAGTCACCAAACAGTGGCTGCGTTATGCCGGTCACACCGCCAGTGATGAAACCTTCGAGAAGCTGACCGGCATCAAGGGCGCTTTCCGTACCCGTATCGCCTATGTCGTGCAGACCAACGGCGGCCAGTTCCCGTATGAGCTGCGCGTAGCGGATTATGATGGTTACAACCAGTTTGTGGTTCATCGTTCACCACAGCCTCTGATGTCGCCAGCCTGGTCTCCGGATGGCAGCAAAGTGGCTTACGTGACCTTTGAAAGCGGCAAGTCTGCACTGGTGGTTCAGACGCTGTCGAACGGTGCTATCCGTCAGGTCGCCTCGTACCCGCGTCACAACGGTGCCCCGGCGTTCTCACCGGATGGCTCTAAGCTGGCTTTCGCGCTCTCTAAAACCGGCAGCCTGAACCTCTATGTGATGGATCTGGCTTCAGGTCAGACGCGTCAGGTCACCGATGGCCGTTATAACAGTACAGAACCGACCTGGTTCCCGGACAGCCAGACGCTGGCTTATACCTCGGATCAGGCGGGTGCACCTCAGATTTATAAAGTAGGCATTAATGGCGGCGCGCCACAACGTATTACCTGGGAAGGCGGTCAGAACCAGGATGCGGATGTCGCAACCGATGGCAAATCCATGGTGATGATCAGCACCAGCGGTGGATCACAGCACGTCGCCAAACAGGATCTGGAAACGGGAGCCGTTCAAACGTTAACGGACACGTTCCTGGATGAAACGCCGAGCCTGGCACCAAACGGCACAATGGTAATCTATAGCTCTACTCAGGGGATGGGTTCCGTGCTGCAGTTGGTTTCAACCGACGGCCGTTTCAAAGCGCGTCTTCCGGCAACCGATGGACAGGTCAAATTTCCTGCCTGGTCGCCGTATCTGTAATGTCTGATCGATCAGACATCGCAAACAATAAACAATAATGGGATTTTTGAAATGCAACTGAACAAAATGCTGAAGGGTTTGATGCTGGCTCTGCCGGTTCTGGCAGTAGCGGCTTGTAGCTCACACAAAAACAACAACAATGACCAGACTGGCATGGGCGCTGATGGCGCTTACGGTGCAAACTCTGGCATGAACGGCAACGGCGGCAACATGTCTTCTGACGAGCAGGCGCGTCTGCAGATGCAGCAGCTGCAGCAGAACAACATCGTGTACTTCGGTCTGGACAAGTATGACGTTCAGTCTGATTACGCACAGATGCTGGATCAGCATGCTTCCTTCCTGCGCAGCAACCCATCCTACAAAGTGACCATCGAAGGTCACGCGGATGAGCGCGGTACGCCGGAATACAACATCGCCCTGGGCGAACGTCGTGCTAACGCAGTTAAAATGTACCTGCAGGGCAAAGGCGTGTCAGCTGATCAGATGTCTATCGTTTCTTACGGTAAAGAGAAGCCAGCCGTTCTGGGTCATGACGAAGCAGCGTATGCTAAAAACCGTCGTGCCGTACTGGTCTACTAAGAGAATCACATGGTTAGTAACTTCAGACGTCATCTGTTGAGTCTGTCGTTACTGATTGGCGTAGCGGCCCCCTGGGCCGCTAATGCCCAAGCGTCAATCAGTAGCGTTGGCTCCGGCTCGGTCGAAGACCGTGTCACCACTCTCGAACGAATCTCTAATGCCCAGGCGCAGCTGATGCAGCAATTGCAGCAGCAGATGAGCGACAATCAGCGTGATATCGACGCGCTGCGTGGGCAAATCCAGCAAAATACGTATCAGTTGAATCAGGTGGTTGAGCGCCAGAAGCAGCTCTACCAGCAGATCGACAGCCTGAGCAGCGCCAGCAGCAGCGGCGGCCAGCAGGCGGCGGGCGGTGATGCCGCAGCCGATACCGGTGCAGCAGCCAGCACAGGCGGAGCGGCATCAACGGAGAGCGCACCTGCGCAGACCGGTGACGCCAACAGCGATTACAATGCGGCTGTGGCGCTGATTCTGGAAAAGAAACAGTATGATCAGGCGATCAGTGCGCTTCAGGCGTGGGTAAAGCGTTACCCCGATTCGACCTATCAGCCCAACGCCAACTACTGGCTGGGGCAGCTGAACTACAACAAAGGCAAAAAGGACGACGCGGCTTATTATTACGCCACGGTGGTGAAAAACTATCCGAAGTCGCCGAAAGCCGCAGAGGCGTTGCTAAAGGTGGGTGTGATCATGCAGGAGAAGAAAGACACGGCGAAAGCCAAAGCGGTCTTCCAGCAGGTGATCAAACTTTATCCTGATAGCGAATCTGCAAAACAGGCGCAAAAACGTCTGTCAGGTCTGTAATCGGTACGGTTCAGGCCAGATATCGTGTGATTTCTGGTCTTGCCGTATGAAAGGTAAGCAACTGAAGCATTTGGCAGAAATAAGAGTTGCGCTACCCCGCTAAATCAGTAATATATGCCGCCGTTGCCGGGACACAATGCAAAGTGTCTGGCAAGCCTGAAGATGGGTCGTTAGCTCAGTTGGTAGAGCAGTTGACTTTTAATCAATTGGTCGCAGGTTCGAATCCTGCACGACCCACCATCTTCTCTCAGTCGCGCATCAGTGCGACGCGCGAAGAAGAGTTCAGGATTGCTTCACAACCTAAGATGGGTCGTTAGCTCAGTTGGTAGAGCAGTTGACTTTTAATCAATTGGTCGCAGGTTCGAATCCTGCACGACCCACCATCTTACTTCAGCCGCCTGGCGAGCTGAACGGTTGTAAGCCCCCAGCGGGTCGTTAGCTCAGTTGGTAGAGCAGTTGACTTTTAATCAATTGGTCGCAGGTTCGAATCCTGCACGACCCACCAATTAAGAAAGAAGCGCCCTCAGGGCGCTTTTTTCGTTTCCAGGGTACGGACTTTACGGTGCGGGACGCTTTCCTTCTCTGACCGCACTACTGGCGCGGGCTGCTTCTGCATGATGAGGAGAGCAGGCCTGAATCCGCCGTTACGCCTTTTTCTTCGCTTTCGCCACTGCCAGGCTCTCCCAGATATGCATCACCGCATAGCTGCGCCAGGGACGCCAGGATTGCGAGCGTGCTTCTGCTTCCCTGGATGACATCCCGCCCAGGTTATTCCGGATGGCGATATCCTCTTTGGGAAAGGCATCCGGCCAGCGCAGGGCGCGCATCGCGATGTAGTGGGCGGTCCAGGGACCGATGCCAGGCAGGCTGATCAGCTTTTTGATCACTTCGTCAGGCGGTTGAGCGGCACTGAGGCGCAGATCCCCGCTGGCGCAGGCTTCAGCGAAGGCGATAATGGCGCGTGAGCGCGCGGCGCTGACAATGCCCATCGGCGCAACCTCGTCGACCGTCAGGCCCGCGATACGTGCCGGCGGCGCGGCGTAGCGGGTCAGGTCGGCAAACGGCGTTTCACAGGGCTCGCCAAAGGCGGCGGCAAAGCGGCTGCTGACGGTGGTGGCGGCTTTGACCGTCACCTGCTGACCGATGATCGCGCGCACGCCCAGCTCGAAGGCGTCAAAAGCCCCCGGAACACGCAGGCCCGGGTGGGCGATCAGACTGGGCGCCAGCAGCGGATCCTGTGACAGACAGGCGGCGATACGCTGCGGCTGAGCATCAAGATCGAACAGGTCGCGCAGGCGGCGCAGCAGCAGAGGCAGAACCGGCGTCAGCGAGGTGGAGAGCGTCACCTGCAGCGCATTCTTCTGCGGCAGATGCGCGACACTGACCCAGCCCCGATAGCGGCCCATCGCCACCGTGCGTCGCCAGGTGCCATCCTCCACCGCTTCGACCTCTTTCATCAGGTGAGTCTGTAAAAACCAGAGCATCGCTGCCCAGTCGTAGGGCGGGCGATAGGCGAGCCGCAGCGTCACGCGGTCACCGGGCTGCGTGCGCCCGTCACCCGCCTCGTTCCGGCGCAGGGCGCCTGGCGTCATGCGATAGCGCACCTGAAACACATCATTAAATCGGCGCAGGCTGCCAAAACCGCTGGCATAGGCGATCTCCGTAATCGGCAGTTGCGTCTCCGTCAGCAGCTGCTTCGCCAGCAGCATCCGTCGCGTCTGCCTCAGCTCAAGCGGTGAGACCCCCAGCTCCTGCTGCACGATACGCCGCAGCTGACGCAGGCTTAAACCGAACTCAGTGGCAATCGCCTCCAGCCCTTCGCGCTCCTCCAGCATTCCCTCTTCGATGCGCTGAATCAGCCGTTCCGCCACGCGGTGCGGCTGATCCACCGGCGCATTGCCCGGCGCCAGTTCAGGCCGGCAGCGCAGGCAGGGACGAAAGCGCGCTTTTTCGGCGGCTTCGGCGCTGCTGAAAAAGAGGCAGTTCTTCTGCATCGGCGCTTTGACCGGGCAGATCGGACGACAATAGATACCGGTTGAGGTCACCCCAACAAAAAATACGCCGTCAAAACGGGTATCACGGGAGGTCAGCGCCTGATAGGCAATGTCGGGATTAAGCATGGTATTTCTCCGGTAAATATGCGGAGCCTACACCGGTGATTCCCGGCAGACTGGCTGTTTTCGGACAACACATCAGTTTATCGCCATGACCGAAAACAGCCAGTCAGGCTGAGGAAAAGTGCGATAATACGTATCGAAACCGTGACGGGAGAATCACCATGTATTACTTCAAATTGACTGTTACCCCGGTGGGCGAACTGAAACTGGTGGCCAGCGAGCGCGGCCTGGCGGGTATTTTGTGGGAGAACGACGATCCTCATCGCACCCGCTTTTTACCGCAGACGCGCGATGACGACCATCCCATTCTGGTCGAAACGGCACGTCAGCTCGGCGAGTACTTTGCCGGTGCGCGACGCGGCTTTGAACTGCCGCTCGATTTTGCCGGCACTGACTTTCAGAAAAAAGTCTGGCAGGCACTGGTGGCGATCCCGTTTGGTGAAACGCGCAACTACAGCCAGATTGCCCGCGAGATCGGGCATCCGCTGGCGGTGCGTGCGGTTGGCGCGGCCAACGGTCGCAATCCGCTTTCGATTGTCGCGCCGTGTCACCGGGTCATAGGGGCCAACGGCAAGCTGACCGGGTTTGCCGGTGGGCTGACGGTTAAAGCGTTTCTGCTGGCGCTGGAAACGTCACAACCCCTGCCGCAGCCGGGCGAACAAGGCGCACAGGGTTGGGCTGGTGGTGCGGTCATGCAGGCCGATTAAAAAATCACACGACACAGTCGGGCTTTTCCGCTATCGTGTTTAGCATATAAAACACGACGGCGGATTCAACGCCATATTTCGCCTCTTCTGGCGATTTTCGTTAATTAGATAAAACGAGAGCTGTGTCATGAGTGTGATGTTCGATCCTGAAAGCACCGTTTACCCCTTTCCCCCTAAACCCGCCCGCCTGAGTGACGACGAGAAGGCGTTTTATCGTGAGAAAATCAAAACCCTGCTGAAGGCGCGAAATGCCGTGATGGTCGCGCACTACTACACCGACCCGGAAATTCAGGCGCTGGCCGAAGAGACCGGCGGCTGTATCTCCGACTCACTGGAGATGGCCCGTTTCGGCAGCAGCCATCCGGCGACCACGCTGCTGGTGGCGGGCGTACGCTTTATGGGGGAGACCGCCAAAATCCTCAGTCCTGAGAAAACTGTCCTGATGCCGACACTGCAGGCGGAGTGCTCGCTGGATCTGGGCTGTCCGATTGAGGAGTTCAACGCCTTCTGCGACGCCCATCCCGATCGCACCGTGGTGGTCTACGCCAACACCTCGGCGGCGGTAAAAGCGCGCGCTGACTGGGTCGTCACCTCCAGCATTGCGGTTGAGCTGATTGAGCACCTCGACAGCCTGGGCGAGAAAATTATCTGGGCACCGGATCGTCACCTCGGCCGCTACGTCACGCAGAAATCGGGTGCCGATGTGCTGTGCTGGCAGGGCGCCTGCATTGTCCATGATGAGTTCAAGACTCAGGCGCTGCAGCGCATGAAAGCGCTCTATCCCGATGCGGCGGTGCTGGTTCATCCCGAGTCGCCGCAGGCGATTGTGGATCTGGCCGACGCGGTGGGTTCGACCAGCCAGCTGATTCAGGCCGCCAAATCCCTGCCGCATCCGCAGATGATTGTGGCCACCGATCGTGGCATCTTCTACAAAATGCAGCAGGCGGTGCCGGGCAAAGAGCTGCTGGAAGCGCCGACAGCCGGGGAGGGCGCCACCTGCCGCAGCTGCGCGCACTGTCCGTGGATGGCGATGAACGGTCTCAAAGCCATCGCAGACGCGCTGGAGACGGGCTGCGCGGAACGTGAGATTCAGGTGGACGAGACGCTTCGAGAGGCGGCGTTACTGCCCCTGAATCGCATGCTATCCTTTGCAGCGGAACTTAAACTCAACGTGAAGGGAAACGCCTAGCCGTTTTCCTGACAGGTGCTCTGCATGGACTTTTTCAGCACGCATAATATTCTGGTTCACATTCCTCTGGGTGCAGGCGGCTACGATCTCTCATGGATTGAGGCTATCGGCACCCTGGCGGGCTTACTCTGCATCTGGTTTGCCAGCCTGGAAAAAATCATCAACTACCCCTTTGGCCTGATTAACGTCACGCTGTTTGCGGTGATTTTCTTTCAGATTCAGCTCTACGCCAGCCTGCTGCTGCAGCTCTTCTTTTTTGCCGCCAATATTTACGGCTGGTACGCCTGGAGCCGGCAGACCAGCGATCATCAGGCGGCGCTGAAGATTCGCTGGCTGCCGCTGCCGAAAGCGATCGCCTGGGCGGTGAGCTGCGTCGTCGCGATTGCGCTGATGACGCTCTACATTGACCCGGTGTTTGCCATGCTGACCCGTGCGGCGGTGACGCTGATGAACGCGATTGGCCTGTCGGTGGCGATGCCGGTATTGCAGCCGGATGCCTTCCCGTTCTGGGACGCCTGCATGATGGTGCTGTCGATTGCGGCGATGATCCTGATGACGCGCAAATATGTTGAGAACTGGCTGCTGTGGGTGATCATTAACGTCATCAGCGTCATGATTTTTGCCCGTCAGGGGGTCTATGCGATGTCGCTGGAGTATATGATTCTGACCCTGATTGCGCTTAATGGCTCACGCATGTGGATCCGCAGTGCCCGGGAGCAGGGGTCACGCGCACTGTCGGCGCAGCAGACAGGCCAGTAAGGGGCGGTCACAGCGCGCGGTAACCAGGTTACCGCGCGCTGTCGTTTAGTGAGCGTGCTCGTCGCCTCTGGCGTGAGTATGGTCGTGGGAATGGGAATGGCTGTGACCGTGACCGGCCTCAGCCGCGCCGCTGAAGCTCAGCTCACACTCAGCACCGGCACAGGGCTGATACTCCATCTGCACGGTCGCATGGTCAATCTGATAGTGCTGGCGCAGATAGTCATGAATGCGGTGCAGCAGCGCATCGTGGTCATAGGGTGGGATCACCTGCACATGCAGCGTCAGCAGCGGCTTTTCACCCACCTGCCACAGATGCACATGGTGAACATTGCGCACTTCAGCGATGTTCAGGGTGAGGTCCCGCATCAGCCGGTTCACATCCAGGGAGTGGGGTGCCCCTTCAAGTAACTCCTGCAGGCTCTCACGCAGCAGCGCCCAGGCACTGCGCAGCACCAGCAGTGACACCAGCAGCGACAGAATCGGGTCGATCGGCGTCCAGCCGGTCAGCATAATGATGGCTGCTGCCACAATCGCCCCCACCGAACCGAGCAGGTCACCCATGACGTGCAGTGCCGCTGCCCGCACGTTGAGGTTCTTCTCTTCGCTGCCGTGGTGCAGCAGCCAGAATGAGAGCAGGTTGGCCAGCAGGCCGCCAATCGCGATGCCCAGCATCAGGCCGCCGGTCACCGGCTGCGGATCGCTGAAGCGACGCACCGCCTCCCAGACGATCAGCGCGGTAATACCCAGCAGGGCGATGGCATTGACAAAGGCCGCTACGGTGGTCAGGCGCAGCAGGCCAAAGGTATGACGCGCATTGGGTTTACGGCGCGAGAAGTGAACCGCCAGCAGCGCCATCAGCAGGGCGGCGGCATCGGTGAGCATATGTCCGGCATCCGCCAGCAGCGCCAGTGAACCTGAAAGCCAGCCGCCAATCACCTCGGCAACCATGAAGAGGACGGTCACGCCAAAGGCGGCCGCCAGACGCGTGCGATTACTATCCTGCCCGCTATGAGTGTGGGTATGTGCCATAAGATTCCAGTTTTTTCAGTAACCTGTTTGCTAATAATATCAGTAATTGCCACGTCTCAGACGTGTCCTGATGCTGTTTTGCCTGCTCTGCGAGTTGCTGACTCAGCTGTGCACCCTGCTCCAGCCCCACCAGCAACCAGCTGCCTTTCATCCGGTGTGCCGCGTCGGCAAACTGGTTCCAGTCCGCGCGTGCGCGCGCCTCACGCATCACGGCCAGATCCTGGGTCACCGTGCTGTGCAGCGTCTGACTCAGCCGGCTGAGAAATTTTTCATTCTGCTGTGCCAGCTGCCACAGGTTCTCATCCAGCGGTGCCAGCGGGTCGGGCTGCCACTCCGCCAGCAGTGCGCGGAGATCGGCCAGCTGCACCGGTTTAATCAGAACCCGCTCCTGCGCCTCAGCCGGTCGTGACAGCAGCTGGGCGTCTGCGGAGCAGAGCACCCGCATCGCCTGCCGTCCCCGCTGCCGGTCACGGCGTCGCAGCAGTCGCAGCAGCAGCGTGCCGTCAGGATGCGGCATCATCTGGTCGATAAACAGCAGGTCAAAAGGCTGCTGCGCATCGGCCCTGAGCAGCGCACGTCCCTCTTCGAAGATCTCAGCCTGAATGGCAAAGCGCGCCAGCTGCTGCTGCATCACCAGCAGATTGGCCGGATGGTCATCGACAATCGCCACCCGCAGATGGGGAAAGCCGGGCAGGCCAGACTCATCGGTGCTGCTGACCGGCTCCGCAATCTGCAAAGGCAGGGTCACCGTGACCTGCGTTCCCTGGCCGGGCTGCGAGGTGAGCCGGATATCGCCCCCCATCCGCAGCACCATCTCGCGGCAGATAAACAGGCCCAGACCGCTGCCCTGCACCGACACGGTTTTGCCCGACGGCGCCTGATACCAGGGATCAAACAGCTTCGGCTGCTCCTCAGGTGGAATACCGCTGCCGCTGTCAGTGACCGTCAGCACCAGCTGCTGCTCTGCCGCCAGGGTGAGGCGGATGGTGCCGTGACGGGTAAATTTCAGCGCATTGGTCATCAGGTTATTGACCACCTGCTGCAGGCGATCGGCATCGATCATCACCGTGTCAGGCAGCGGCGTCTGTGCCGCGACGATCAGACGCGGGCCGTCCGCCCGCATTAACGGATGATAAAAATGCTGCTGCTGTTCGAGCCACTGCGCCAGCGCCAGCGGGCGGGGCGCCAGGGTAAAACTGTTGCTCTCGATACGTGCGTGATCCTGCAGGTCATTCAGCAGGGTCAACAGGGAGTGTGCGCTGCTGTGCAGCAGGGTCAGGTTCTGGCTGTTGTGCTGCTGCTTCTCCAGCTCCAGCAGGCCGAGGATCGCCTGCATCGGCGTACGCAGCTCATGGCTGACGGTAGCCAGAAACTGGCTTTTCATGGCGTTGGCCCGCTCCGCCTGTTCGCGCTGCTGACGCTCGCGGCGCTGCTGCCAGTAACGGCGCGCCAGCAGCAGGAGCAGCAGCACAATGGCGGCCCCGGCTACCGCCAGCACCATCATCGGCAGCGTTCGCATCACCATCACGCTGCCGGGCTGCGGCGGTGTTGACCAGCTGTCGCGCATTTTGCCCTGGGTATCCGCCGGGATCTGCTGCAGCGCCCGATCCAGCAGGCTGCGCAGCAGGGGCTGATCGGGCGTGACACCCAGCGCGATCGGCCAGGCGATGTCGCTGGCGGCAAAGGCGAGGTGGATACGCGCGTCATCACGGCTGGCGATGCGCCAGCGGGCGGAGAGCACATTATCAACCAGCGCATCAATCTGCCCCTTTGCCAGCGCATCATAGAGGCTGTTCCGGTCGGCAAACGGCACGGGATGCAGATCCTCCGGCAGCAGGCGCAGCGCCAGGTCATCCTGCAATACGCCGATCCGCCTGCCGCGCAGATCCTGCCAGTGCGACAGCGGGGCAGAGTGAATGCTGTAGATCCCCCACAGCGCCCGCCATACCGGCAGTGAGGTGCTCTGCATCGCATCGCCATTAAGGGGCTGCATCAGTTGCAGCATCGCCTGCTGCTGCTGAATCAGCGCACTGGCCTGATGGGGATTGCTGACCCACACGGGTTCAAACTGCAGGCCCGTGCTCTGGGCGACCGCTTTCAGTAAATCCACGCCATAGCCTCTGGCGGTGCCGCTGGCGTCGCGATAGCTCCAGGGATAGTTGTCGGGCTCGGCGGTGTACGTAATGCGAGGGTGGTCGGCAATCCACGCGCGTTCAGCGGGGCTGAGCATCAGGGTCTGCGTATCCTGATAGCGCGGCAGCGTGCTGCTCCAGCGCGCCTGCAGGCTGTTCATCAGTTCCGCCGGTAACTGACGCAGGCTCTGATTTATCCACTCAATCAGCGCGGGATCGCGGGAGAGCGCACGCAGGTTAAGTTGTCCCGCCTCAATGTGTGAGGCGATCTGATAAATCTGCCCCTGCTGCAGCTGGCTCAGCAGAAAACCGGCGCTGGTCTCGTCCGCCACCACATAGTCGTTCTGCTGATTGAGCAGGGTATAGAGCGCCTGCAGGTCGCTGCTGTAGCGTCGCCAGTGGTGACGGGCCGCCAAGGCGGGTGGCAGCTGCGCCAGAGTGCTGTCGCTGATCGCAAGCTGCGCATTCTGGCTGTTGAACATCACGGCACGCTGGTTCTGCTGATTGCGATAGACCCGCAGCGGACTGCTGAACCAGCTTTCACTGCTCAGCGTGCCCTGAGGCAGCGGGGTGTTCCACATGCCCAGCGCAAAATCGATCTCTCCGCGGTTGAGGGCCTGCATCAGTTGCGGCGCGTCGCTGTAGAGGCGCAGGGTAAACTGCGCCCCGGTCAGCTGTCGCAGCGCAGCAAGGTAGTCGGCATTGATGCCATACAGGTCGTTGCCGATCCGCATCGTCCAGGGCGCGTGGTTCTCTTCCAGCAGTCCGACGCGCAGGCTCTTTCCCTGCATGGTTTCAGCATGCGTGACCGGCAGCATCATCGGCAGATTCAGGCTGCTGACCGGGCGCACCTCAGCCAGCGCGCTGCCGCACAGCCACAGCAGGATCAGTAGCGCATATCTCACTGCTGCGCCTTCCAGAGGTCAGCCAGCTCAACCACAGAGCGGGCACCGGTTTTTTCCAGAATGTTCTTTTTATGGGTGCTGACCGTTTTGTTGCTGATGTGCAGCTGGGCGGCGATTTGCAGGTTAGAGAGGCCGCTGGCGAGCAGCGCCAGAATCTGACGCTCTTTGTGCGTCAGCGGCAGCTCAGGCTCCTCTTCGGTTTCCGGAAACGCGGTCTGTCCGCCGAGCACGGCCAGAATGGCGCTGAGCAGCTGCGTCATGCGCTGGCTTTTCACTACATAACCGGACGCCCCTAATGCCTGAGCGCGCCGGATATAGTGACGGGTCTGCTGGGCCGAATAGATCAGCACCGGACAGTCGGGACGATGGATTTTCAGGCGGCGCAGGATCTCCAGCCCGTCGCTCTCCGGCAGCCCGATATCAAGCACGATAATGTCCAGCGGCTGCTGAAGAAAAGGACGGGCGGCGTGTTCACTGCTGGCAGAGAGGAGCTGAACCGGAATGGGCGACTGGCTGAGCGCGGCTTCAAGTGCCACTTCCACCAGCGGATGATCGTCAATCAAGAGCAAAACGGCCATGAACGGTTTCCCTGTAAATTTTACAGGATGAGCATAGCGGAAGAGTGGGGCAGAGGGGAGAAAAACCCGGAGAACGGATGCTCTCCGGGTCAGACAGAATTACTGGGTCGTGCCGTCGGTTTTAGTATTAACGTCACCGCCGCCCACTTTCGTTTCAACTTTTTTGTTGATGTTCGGACATTTGCCATCTTTACACTGGCTGTTCTGGTCAATTTCGTTAGCAGACATATTTCCGCTGCTGGTGGTGCTGCCAGAAGTAGCCGGATTAGTATTGGTGCCGGTGTTATTAATTTTGCTGTTATCGACATTATTCGGTGGCAGGTTCTCTTTTGCGCCGGGTGCGACCGCACCTGCACTGGCTGCCTGGTTAGCTGTGCCGTTGTTGCTGCCTTCCGCCAGCGCCGCGCCACTGCCTAATGTCATTGCTGCTGTCAAAAAGAGTAAGGCAAACTTTTTCATCATTATACTCCCATTAATAAATGAAGACGTTTTAAGCCCAGAGGTGAAATTGGGGATAAAAAAGTCCCGGACGAAATAAAATTCGCCAGTTGGCTTAAACAGGGTGATTTAATCATGTAAGCGGGACGTTCCTCAGTGCTTACCATTAAAAAGTCTAGTCGCTAACCTGATTAATGCAAATATGACCCGCACATTTAACCCGCAGCGGGAATTTACACCCCTGGCGCTTCGGGCTACATTGGGCAGGTTGTGTCCGGCGGGCGCCGGGCCAGAAATAATATGGAATCAGTATGAATTACCAGAACGATGACTTACGCATCAAAGAGATTAAAGAGCTGTTACCCCCGGTTGCGCTGCTCGAAAAATTCCCGGCGACCGATCGTGCTGCACAGACCGTTTCACAGGCGCGTCAGGCGATTCATCAGATCCTGCAGGGCAAGGACGACCGCCTGCTGGTGGTGATTGGTCCCTGCTCAATCCACGATCCTGAGGCCGCAAAAGAGTATGCCGGCCGTCTGCTGGCGCTGCGGGATGAGCTGAAAGGCGAACTGGAAGTGGTCATGCGGGTCTATTTTGAAAAGCCGCGCACTACCGTGGGCTGGAAAGGGCTGATCAACGACCCCTACATGGATAACAGCTTCCAGCTCAATGATGGTCTGCGTCTGGCGCGTAAACTGCTGCTGGAGATCAATGACAGCGGTTTACCGGCGGCGGGCGAGTTTCTGGATATGATCACCCCGCAATATGTGGCGGATTTGATGAGCTGGGGCGCGATTGGCGCACGCACCACCGAATCCCAGGTGCACCGTGAGCTGGCCTCCGGTCTCTCCTGTCCGGTCGGTTTCAAAAACGGCACCGATGGCACCATCAAGGTGGCCATCGATGCCATCAACGCTGCTGGTTCGCCGCACTGCTTCCTGTCAGTGACCAAATATGGCCACTCCGCGATTGTTGAAACCAGCGGCAATGGCGACTGTCACATTATTCTGCGCGGCGGCAAAGAGCCGAACTACAGTGCGAAGCATGTGGCTGAGGTCAAAGAGGGCCTGGCAAAAGCGGGTCTGCCACAGCAGGTTATGATCGATTTCAGCCATGCCAACAGCAGCAAGCAGTTCCAGCGTCAGATGGTCGTGGCGGACGATGTCGCGCAGCAGATCATCAACGGTGAACAGGCGATTGTCGGCGTGATGATCGAGAGTCATCTGGTAGAGGGCAATCAGAGCCTGGAGAGCGGTGAGCCGCTGGTCTATGGCAAGAGTGTCACTGATGCCTGCATCGGCTGGGATGATACCGACAAGGTGCTGCGTCAGCTGGCGGCGGCGGTTAAACAGCGCCGCGGTTGAGTGCTGGCGATCTGGCGTGACAACTGGCCGGATCTGTCTGAATACGCAGTGGAGAGTGAGCCTGCTGAGGGAACACAGTCAGATCGGAAAGACGCAACAACCGCCATCCATGGCACGCTCTGCCCGCGCCATCCCTGGCGCGGGACGCTTTCCTCTTCTGACCATGTTCCCTGCGCATTGAGCTGATTTATTGCTGCCATACTCAGACGGCTTTGACGATGTGATTCGTCCGGGACGAACGGACATTCAGGCTTTTACTCTGACAGTTAAAGATGACACACAGCATTGCCGGACGCAGCCCAATAAAAAAGGCCAGACTTCTGTCTGGCCTTTTTGCCTCTCAGCGAAAAATTACTTCGCTTTACCCTGATTCGCAACGGCTGCGGCTTTCGCGGCAATCTCGTCCTGGTCACCCAGGTAGTAGCGTTTCAGCGGTTTGAAGTTTTCATCAAACTCATACACCAGCGGCACGCCGGTTGGGATGTTCAGTTCGAGGATCTCATCTTCGCTCAGGTTATCCAGATATTTAACCAGTGCGCGCAGTGAGTTGCCGTGTGCGGCAATGATCACTTTCTCACCGCTTTTGATGCGCGGCAGAATGGTGTCGTTCCAGTAAGGGATCACGCGGTCGATGGTTAGTGCCAGGCTTTCAGTAGTTGGCAGCTGCTCCGGGGTCAGTTTCGCGTAACGCGGGTCATGGCCCGGGAAGCGCTCATCAGCACGATCCAGCTCAGGTGGGGTAACGGCAAAACCGCGACGCCACTGCTTAACCTGCTCATCGCCATATTTGGCCGCAGTTTCCGCTTTATCCAGGCCCTGCAGCGCACCGTAGTGACGCTCGTTCAGACGCCAGGTTTTCTCGACCGGCAGCCAGGCCTGATCCAGCTCATCCAGCACATTCCACAGCGTGTGAATCGCGCGCTTCAGTACAGAGGTGTAAGCGAAATCGAAAACAAAGCCCTCTTTTTTCAGCAGCTGACCCGCTGATTTGGCTTCGCCACGACCTTTCTCAGAAAGGTCAACATCATACCAACCGGTAAAGCGGTTTTCGTTGTTCCACTGGCTTTCGCCGTGTCGCACCAGAACCAGCTTAGTTACAGCCATAGCTTAACTCCTTAATACTGTGATGTTTCTGTGAGATTGGAAACCTGCTGCTGCCCGCCTGACACGCGAGCGGATTGCGCCATACCATAGCGGAAAAGCGGGCAGCGCGTAAGCCTGTGTGTGACGCACTGCGCGTTTTTCAGCCAGAAGATCAGCGTGGCGTGAAGCGATAGCGCGTCACCGATTCCCAGCGATCTCCCGGTTGCAGCCAGCAATCGGGCTGAGGCCACTCAGCATGATTGGGCGAATCCGGTAAAAATTCACTCTCCAGCGCAATGCCCTGAAATGCAGTATAGCTCTCCTGCTCGCGGGCACGGGTACCGGCCAGATAGTTGGCAGAGTAGAACTGCAGGGCCGGAGCGGAGGTGGTGACGCTGAGCTGCAGTCTGCCATCTTCTGACCAGAGTTCTGCGGCAGTCTGGCTGTCATCGCCTGCGCTGTTGAGCAGAAACGCGTGGTCATACCCCTTCACCGCCCGCTGGTCGTCCTCTGTCAGGAAATCCTGCGCGACCGTTTTCGCCTGCCGGAAATCAAAGCTGGTGCCGGCCACGGCTTTCAGCGGCGCATTGGGAATCCCTTCGCTGTCGACCGGCAGATAGTGATCTGCGTGCAGTTGTAAGCGATGCTGGCGGGCGTCGCCATGATGCGCATCAAGGTTAAAGTAAGCGTGGTTGGTCAGGTTGACCGGACAGGGCTGGTCGCAGCGTGCTTCATAGCGGATGCTCAGGCAGTTCTGATCGTCCAGATGATAGTGCAGGTCGGCAATCAGGTTACCGGGATAGCCCTGATCGCCATCCGGCGAATCCAGGCGGTAGTGCACGTCGCTGTCTGACTGGCTGACAATCTGCCAGCGACGTTTATCAAACCCTTCCGGGCCGCCATGCAGCTGATGCGCGCCCTGGTTCGGCACCAGCTGACGGTTGAGTGTGGTCAGTTTTGCACCGGCGATGCGGTTAGCGTAACGGCCCACCGTGGCACCGAGATAAGCCTCCTGGTGCAGATAGTCAGAGGGGGTGGCGCAGCCAAGCAGCGCTTCACGCACCGTGCCATCCTGCATCGGCACGCGGGCGGAGAGCCAGGTTGCGCCCCAGTCCATAAAGGTCGCCAGCATGCCGTTGGCATTGCGTAGCACCGTGATGCGCCACGGCTGACCGTCGGGCGCGTGAGAGTTGACGTCATTCAGCATTGACCGGCTCCTTCAGAGGCTTTGCAGACGTAGAAGGTCTCTTTGATGCCGGTCTGCGCTTCATACTGCTCCGCAACGGCGGCTTTCACCTGATCCACCCGATCCAGCGGCATCAGCGCGACGATACAGCCGCCGAAGCCGCCGCCGGTCATGCGAACACCCCCGTGCTCACCGATTTGCGCTTTTACGATCTCCACCAGCGTGTCGATCGGCGGCACGGTGATCTCAAAATCGTCACGCATGGAGGCGTGCGACTCGGCCATCAGCTGACCCATACGGGAGAGGTCGCCCCGGCTCAGCGCATCGGCGGCTTCGAGCGTGCGGGCATTCTCGGTCAGAACGTGACGCACCCGCTTAGCCACCTGCGGGTCCAGCTTCGCCTCTGCCGCTTCAAACTCCGCCAGCTCAACATCACGCAGCGCTTTTTTGTTGAAGAAGCGCGCGCCCGCTTCACACTGCTCGCGACGGGTATTGTATTCGCTGCCGACCAGAGTGCGGCGGAAGTTGGAGTTGATGATCACCACGGCGATATCTGCCGGCATCGACACCGGACGGGTGCCCAGCGTGCGGCAGTCGAGCAGCATGGCGTGATCTTTCTGGCCCAGCGCGGAGATCAGCTGGTCCATGATGCCGCAGTTGCAGCCAACGAACTGGTTTTCTGCTTCCTGACCGTTAACCGCAATTGCCGCGCCATCCAGCGGCAGGTTATAGAGCTGCTGCACCACGGTGCCGACCGCCACTTCCAGCGAGGCAGAGGAGCTGAGGCCCGCGCCCTGCGGAACGTTGCCGCTGATCACCATGTCGATGCCACCGAAATCGGCATGACGCCGTTGCAGATGTTTCACTACGCCGCGCACATAGTTCGCCCACATCGGCTCCTGCACGCTGACGATCTCTTCATCGAGCGAAAAGGTGTCCTGGGCATTCTCATAATCCGCCGCGACCACACGAATCTGGCGATCGTCACGACGGGCGCAGGCGATCACCGTCTGGTAGTCAATGGCGCAGGGCAGCACAAAGCCGTCGTTATAGTCGGTGTGCTCACCAATCAGGTTGACGCGACCCGGTGCCTGAATGGTATGGGTGGCGGCGTAACCGAAGGTGTCTGAGAAAAGCTGCTGCGTGATGGTTTTTAAGCTCATTGTTTTGCCTCACGGAAGTGAACGTCGCTGACAGAACGCAGACGTTCCGCCGCCTGTTCCGCCGTTAAATCGCGTTGGGTTTCGGCCAGCATTTCATAGCCGACCATAAATTTGCGTACCGTTGCTGAACGCAGCAGCGGCGGATAGAAGTGGGCATGCAGCTGCCAGTGATCGTTGGCTTCGCCGTTAAACGGTGCGCCATGCCAGCCCATAGAGTAGGGGAAGGAGCACTGGAACAGGTTATCGTAGCGGCTGGTGAGCTGTTTCAGCGCCAGCGCCAGATCGGTGCGCTGTGCTGCGCTGAGATCGGTCAGACGTCTGACGTGCGCCTTCGGCAGCAGCAGGGTCTCAAATGGCCAGGCGGCCCACCACGGCACCACGGCCAGCCAGTGTTCAGTTTCCACGACGGTGCGGCTGCCATCCTGCTGTTCACGCGCCAGGTAATCGACCAGCATCGGTGAACCTTTTTTCGCGAAGTAGTCGCGCTGGTGGTCATCTTCACGCTGCGCTTCATTCGGCAGGAAGCTGTTGGCCCAGACCTGACCATGCGGATGCGGGTTGGAGCAGCCCATCGCCGCGCCCTTGTTCTCAAACACCTGCACCCAGGGATAGTGCTGACCCAGCTCAGCGGTCTGCTCCTGCCAGGTGCGCACCACCTCTTCCAGCGCGCTCAGCGACATCTCCGGCAGGGTTTTGCTGTGATCGGGCGAAAAGCAGATAACCCGGCTGGTGCCGCGTGCGCTCTCACAGCGCATCAGCAGATCGTCACTCTCAGGCGCGTCGGGGGTGTCGGTCATCAGCGCGGCAAAGTCATTGGTAAAGACGTAAGTGCCGGTATAGTCCGGGTTTTTGTCGCCGGTGATGCGGGTGTTTCCGGCACAGAGGAAGCAGTCCGGATCATGGGACGGCAGCGTGTTAACCGCCGGGGTCTCCTGCGCGCCCTGCCACGGCCGTTTGGCCCGATGAGGAGAGACTAAAATCCATTGATCAATCAGTGGATTGTAACGGCGATGCGGATGATCGACCGGGTTGAATTTGTCCATGTGAGGTCCTGGTAAGCGTCAAAAGCCAAAGAGGCATCGGTAAAAATTAGCACATCAGCGCGCCCGAAAGCGTGATCAAGTCTGGATAAATGGTATCGTTTACACAAGCTGAAAATTCTTATTTGGTGGCATTGCGTGCGGTGCAGGAGGGTGAAAGGTGAGAAGGAATGGTAACGCTTACACAGTAGGGCTGTAAAACGCCGCTGTCGCGGCGTCAGGGCTGAGGAGAGAACGTTAGCGCAGCGTCTCCTGCTGATAGCGGTAGCCATCGTCCTGAGGAACAAAACTCAGGCGATGCGTGATGCAGGCCGGCGCATCTTCGGCGTGATGCGAAACAAACAGCAGCTGGGTACGTCCTTCGCCAATCAGGACATCGACAAAGCGCCGCACCAGCTGACGGTTAATCGGATCGAGTCCCTGCAGAGGCTCATCCAGAATCAGCAGCGTCGGGTGTTTAACCAGTGCGCGTGCGATCAGCACCAGCCGCTGCTGTCCCCACGACAGGGAGTGGAAGGGGGCATCAGCCAGACGGTTGTCCATGCCGAGCAGAGCCAGCCACTGCTGGGCCAGCGCTTTCTGCCGGTCAGACGCCGCCTGATAGAGACCAATAGAGTCGAAGAAACCCGACAGGATCACCGTGCGCACATTGGTGCTGACGCGATAATCCAGGTGCAGGCTGCTGCTGACATAGCCGATATGCTGCCGGATGTCCCAGAGGGTTTCACCACTGCCACGGCGACGGCCAAACAGGGTCAGGTCATTGCTGTAGCCCTGAGGATGATCGCCGGTCACCATACTGAGCAGGGTCGATTTACCGGCACCGTTCGGGCCGGTGATCTGCCAGTGTTCGCCTGGGTTGACCTGCCAGTTCAGCCCGCTGATAATGGGCCGATCGTGGTAAGAGACGGTGCCGTTGCGCAGGATGACGCGCGGCGCATCATCGGCCAGGGCGGGCAGGGCATCCGGCACATCCGCCTCCGGCAGCGCCATACCCAGCAGCTGTTCGCTGTGCGCCAGCTGCGCCACCAGCGCTTCCGTCAGAATCGTCTGGCGCGCGCCGCTGTGGGTCAGGTTACACTCCGCCAGCACGCCTACCTGCCCGATAAAATCGGGAATATCATCAAAGCGATTGAGCACCAGCACCAGGGTGAAGTCGGGCTGCTGCAGGCTGCGCAGGGTGTCGGTCAGGCTGGCGCGCGACGCCACATCCAGCCCGTCAAACGGCTCATCCAGAATCAGCAGGTCAGGCTGGCTCATCAGCGCCTGGCAGAGCAGCGTCTTGCGGGTTTCACCGGTAGAAAGATATTTAAAGCGACGTGAGAGTAGGGATTCAATGCCAAACTGGCGGGCAAGCTGTTCGCACCGTCCGGGGTGCTGCCCCTCCATCTGGATGACATCGGCCACCGTGAGCCCGGTATCCTCTTCGCCTTCGCTGAGCATATCGGTGTTGTTGCGTTCCCACTCCTGTGCCACCAGAGACTGCAACTGCTCCAGCGACAGCCTGACCGGTCGTCTGAACGTGCTGCTGACCGAACCGGAGAGCGGCGGCAGCTCCCCGGAGAGCGCGCGCGCCAGAGAGGATTTGCCGCTGCCGTTGGCGCCGACAAACGCCCAGCTCTCGCCGCGTTGCAGTTCCACCTGATTCAGGCGCAGTAACCGGGTATCGCTAAGACGAAACGTGCCTTGCGAAATATGCAATGAAGCCATAATCTGTTCCGTTTTTTGCATCGTGTTACTGCGTTGTAACCTCTGCCGGTAGTGATGTCAAATTCCCCGCTACAGCAGGGTGGCGACGATGGCGTTCTCCGCATTAAAGCTGGCGGTCACTGCGTCGCCCGGCTGCAGCTTCAGCTGCTGCAGCCGCTCGCGGGTCAGAGTGGCGCACAGGGTTTCGCCGCTGGCGATCTGCAGCAGAACTTCACTTTTCCCGTCGCCCGGCTCAATGGCGCTGACGGTGGCCGCCAGCTGGTTGTCATCCCCGGTGGCATCCCGGCTGATATGAATCCAGGGGGCTTTGATCAGCACCAGCACCTCTTTACCCGCCGCCAGCTGAAGACGGTCGGCGCTGCGCTGCGTCAGCGCCACGTTAAGCTGCGTGACTCCATCGGCCAGCTGAATCAGCAGATGCTGCACCACCTGCTGCGCGTCATTGCTCATCACGGTGCCAAACAGCTGGTTTCGGGCGCTGGTCTGCAGGGAGAAGCGGGCGATCGCCGCCAGCATGCTGTCGAGTGGCAGGGCATCCTGCTGCAGGGCATCAAAGGCCTTCTGCTGGATCTGCTCCATCAGCTGAAACAGCTGGATCAGGCGTTCACCGTAGCGGGTCAGCGTCGCGCCGCCGCCGCCTTTGCCACCGGTGGCCCGCGCCACCAGCGTCTCATCCGCCAGCTGGTTCATCTCGTTAATCGCATCCCAGGCGCTTTTATAACTGATGCCCGCCAGTTTTGCCCCCTGACTGATTGAGCCGGTTTCCCGGACCCGTTTCAGCAGCTCGATACGACGGGGATCGGCAAACAGTTTCTGTTGTAAACGGATGTGAAGGGACAGTTCGGCTTCCATGACAGCTCCGGCAAAGGGTTAACGCGTGTGGAGGCCGATGATAGCGGCGTTTCGTGACCAAAGTAAAAGCACGAAAAGGGCTGCGCAAAATTTTCCTGACCCGTTACAATCACTTTTTTATTCTCAGAGTGAGACTCCCGATGCTGGAATTACTGAAAAGCCTCGCCGTAGCCGTCCTGATGGTGCCTGTGGTGATGGCGCTGATGCTGGGTATCATTTATGGCCTGGGTGAAGTGTTTAACGTCATCTCAAAATTTGGTCATCGCGAAAAATCCTCCGCCCGTTCGCACAACTGATTTCTGTCCCGCCCGCCTCTCTGCGCGGGCGCGGTCATTTTTATCCCGCCCCCCTTCATCCTTCTCTCTCTGCTGCCGATAATTTATCGGGATGCCGTGATAATGCGTTATATTATCCGCTACACAACGAATAGCCGGAGAAGATCATGTCACACCATTACACTCGCTGGGGCGTCGCGGCGCTGGTCACTTTTTCACTGGCCGGTCAGGCGGTTGCCGCCGATAATATTACCGTGTTTGCGGCGGCCTCACTGACCAATGCCCTGCAGGATATTGCCAGCCGTTATCAGCAGGAGAAGGGCGTGAACGTCGTCGCTTCGTTTGCCTCCTCTTCCACGCTGGCGCGCCAGATTGAACAGGGGGCCCCTGCCGATCTCTTTATCTCTGCCGATCAGCAGTGGATGGACGATGCGGTCGCTAAAAACAGCATGATGAAGAGCAGCCGTTATACGCTGCTGGGCAACGATCTGGTGTTAATCGCCCCGCGCAGCGCCGCGGCAAAAGCGGTTACGCTGGACAAGCAGACGGACTGGAAAAGCCTGCTGCACGGTGAACGTCTGGCGGTCGGCGACCCGGATCATGTGCCGGCGGGACTCTACGCCAAAGAGGCGCTGCAGAACCTGGGGGCCTGGCCGCAGGTCGCGCCGGTATTAGCCCCGGCTAACAACGTGCGGGCGGCGCTGGCGCTGGTCGAGCGCAACGAAACGCCGTATGGCATAGTGTATGGCTCCGACGCCGTGGCCAGCGAAAAAGTGCAGGTCGTGGGGCATTTCCCGGCCAGCAGCTACAAACCGGTGGAATATCCCATGGCGATCGTTAACGATCACAACCGCGCCGCCGTTAAGGCGTTTTATGACTACCTGAAAGGGCCGGAAGCGGCGGCTATCTTCAGACACTACGGATTCACACCGACGAAATGATACTCAGCGATCCCGAATGGCAGGCGGTACTGCTCAGCCTCAAAGTCTCTGGCATTGCCGTGCTCGGCAGCCTGCCGTTTGGCATCCTGATGGCCTGGGTTCTGGTGCGCTGCCGTTTTCCCGGCAAAGCGCTGCTCGACAGCCTGATCCATCTGCCGCTGGTGCTGCCGCCGGTGGTGGTGGGGTATCTGCTGCTGATTACCCTGGGCCGGCGCGGCATCATCGGCGAAAAGCTCTATGACTGGTTCGGTTTCAGCTTCGCCTTCAGCTGGCGGGGGGCCGCACTGGCCTCCGCGGTGATCGCTTTTCCGCTGATGGTGCGCGCCATCCGGCTGGCGCTGGAGGCGGTCGACAGCCGGCTGGAGCAGGCGGCGCGCACACTGGGGGCCGGACGCTGGCGGGTGTTCTTCACCATTACGCTGCCGCTGACCCTGCCAGGCGTGATCGTCGGGACGGTGCTCGCCTTTGCCCGCTCGCTGGGTGAGTTTGGCGCGACCATCACCTTTGTCTCCAATATACCGGGCGAGACCCGCACCCTGCCGCTGGCGATGTTTACCCTGATCGAGACGCCGGGTGCAGAAGGGGCGGCGGCGCGCCTCTGCGTGATCGCCATTGTACTGGCGCTGGCGTCGCTGCTGGCGTCGGAATGGCTGGCCCGTGCCGGTCGTAAGCGGATGGGAAGCTGATGCTGTCACTCAATTTTATGCAGCAGCAGGGCGATCATCACTTAGAGGTCGACCTGCAGATCCCGGCCAGCGGGATCACGGCCATCTTCGGCGTCTCCGGGGCCGGTAAAACCTCGCTGATCAACGCAATCAGCGGCCTGACTCAGCCCCAGCGCGGACGGATAGCGCTGAATGACCGGCTGCTGTTCGATGCGGAGCAGGGGATATCGCTGCCGCCGGAAAAGCGGCGTATTGGCTATGTCTTTCAGGATGCCCGGCTCTTTCCCCACTACCGGGTGCGCGGCAACCTGCAATATGGCATGGCGCCCGCGATGAAAGCGCAGTTCGACACCCTGGTGTCACTGCTGGGGCTGGAGGCGCTGCTGCCACGCTTTCCGCTGTCGCTGTCGGGCGGCGAGAAGCAGCGGGTCGCCATTGGCCGTGCGCTGCTGACCGCACCGGATATGCTGCTGCTGGATGAGCCGCTGGCGTCACTGGATCTGCCGCGCAAACGCGAACTGATGCCTTATCTGCAAAAGCTGGCGAAGCAGGTCGATATTCCGATGCTCTACGTTTCGCACAGCCTGGAGGAGATCCTGCAGCTGGCCGATAACGTGCTGGTGCTGGATGCAGGGCGGGTTAAAGCCTTTGGACCGCTGGAGCGGGTCTGGAGCAGCAGCGCGATGCGTCCCTGGCTGCCGATGAGTGAACTGACCAGCGTGCTGCGGGTGCAGGTGCTGGAGCAGCATCCCGACTACCCGATGACCGCGCTGTCGCTGGGCGATCAGCATATCTGGGTCAGCCGGGTAAATCAGCCGGTGAAGACCCCGCTGCGCATTCGCATCGCCTCGGCCGACGTTTCGCTGGCGCTGCAGCCACCCCAGCACAGCTCCATCCGCAACATTCTGCCCGCGCAGGTGGTGGAGCTGGTGGAGGTCGGCGATCAGGTTGAGGTGAAGCTGCGCATCGGCATCAGCGAACTCTGGGCCCGCATCACGCCGTGGGCGCGGGATGAGCTGGGCATCCGGCCCGATCAATGGCTCTATGCCCAGATTAAAAGCGTCTCGGTGACGCCCTGATTACAACACGTACTGATGGAGGGTATCGGCAATGGCGGTTTCAAGGTTCGTGCCGATCACCTTCTTCGCCCGTGCTTTAATCGCCTCGTCGGCGTTGCCCATCGCCACCCCCAGTCCGGCCGTTTCCAGCATGCTGAGATCGTTGTAGTTGTCACCGAAGGCGATCACATCCGACATGCTCAGGCCCTGTGATTCAACCCACTGCGCCAGTCGTTTGCCTTTGCTGTTGCCGCCGCGAGCGATATCCACCTGATCGTGCCACGACCATTCGCAGGCCAGCCCCAGCTCCGTTTCCACCTGGCTGGCGAACTGCTGTAGTTCCGGAATGTGGGTATGCGACAGCGCAAACTTCCAGATCGAACCGGCATCGCGCGCCGCCTGAGCGAGGTCAGGCACCTGACGAAACAGCGGGCGCTGGTGGGCAGGGAGTGATTCGGCCCACTTCAGGGTGCGCGTCACGTGTCCGGTTGCGGTCTGATAGAGCATGGCATCATCCACATAGAGCAGGCCGTGAATCCGCTGCGCGTTCAGCCTGTCGATCACCTCGAGGGCGAGTTGCGGATCGAGCGGGTCGGACGCCAGCACCTTTTTCGCCTGATAATCGTACAGATAGGTGCCATTGCAGCAGATCGCAGGTGTCTCCAGCTGTAACGCCTGATAAAAAGGATGGATGGCGCAGTGATGGCGTCCGGTCACGATAACGACGTGAATACCCGCCTGGCGTGCCTGGTTCAGCGCCTCGATGGACTGCGGCAGAATCGTTTTGGCGGGGGTCAGCAGTGTGCCGTCGAGGTCGAGGGCAATTACACGGTAGCTCATTAATCCTTCCATTCATCCGGGTTTGCGAGGGCTAAAGTCTACACCTGACCGCGGCCCGGAGACAAAAAACAGGGCACAAATGATTCCAGCGTCCGGCAATAAAACGCGCTACAGTGATTGACAGTTCATGATCAGGCAGCAAAAAAGGAGAATGCATGAAACAAGTTGTCTACACCGCCAGTCCCGAGAGCCAGCAGATCCACGTCTGGCAGATGAATGATGAGGGTGGGCTGACGTTGCTTCAGGTGACCGATGTCGCCGGCCAGGTTCAGCCGATGGTGGTGAGTCCGAAGCGCGATTTTCTCTATGTCGGTGTTCGTCCTAATTTTCGCGTGCTGGCATTCCGTATTGCCGCAGACGGCACGCTGACGGAAGCGGGCCAGGCGCCGCTGCCCGGCAGTCCGACCCACATCTCCACCGATCATCAGGGGAAATTCCTCTTCTGTGGCTCCTATAACGATGCCTGCGTCAGCGTCAGCCCGATTGGTGAGGATGGCATTCCGCAGGCGCCGCTGCAGGTGATTAACGGACTGGAGGGCTGTCACTCCGCCAACATCGACAATGACAATAAGACGCTCTACGTGCCGGCCCTGAAGCAGGATCGCATCTGTCTGTTTGCGCTGGGCGCAGACGGTCAGCTGACGCCGCGTGAGCAGGCGCAGGTGACGACGGTCGAGGGTGCCGGTCCGCGTCACATGCAGTTCCATCCGGGTGGGCAGTACGCCTACTGCGTGAACGAACTCGACAGCACGGTTGAGGTCTGGGCGTTAAATCAGGGCGGGGGAGAAGCCGAGAGCGTGCAGACGCTGGACATGATGCCGCCGGACTTCAGCGGCACGCGCTGGGCAGCCGATATTCACCTGACGCCGGATGGTCGTTTCCTCTATGCCTGCGATCGCACCAGCAGCACGCTGGCGATCTTCAGCGTCAGCGAACTGGGTGATGAGCTGACGCTGGAAGGGTTCCAGCCGACCGAAACGCAGCCGCGCGGCTTTAATATCGACCACAGCGGACGCTATCTGGTGGCGGCGGGGCAGAAGTCGCATCACATTGAAGTCTATGCCATTAATGAACCGAAAGGGCTGTTAGAGCCGCTGGGGCGTTATGCCGTGGGCCAGGGTCCGATGTGGGTCGTGATCCATCCGCTGCAGGCGTAACTCCTCCTGAAAAACGCCTCTCCTGAGCAGGAGAGGCATTCAGAGGGCGGAAAAACGCAAATCCGGGTGCCTCTGACCGCAATGAATCCGCTCAGAGCATGCAGGGAACACGGTCAGAAGAGGGAAGCGTTCTCTGTTACTGATAGTTCGCGGTCAGCGAGGCGCTCGCCAGAGCGTGGAAATGCACATTAAAGCCGACCATCGCGCCACTGGCGCCTTCATCCACTTCAATCGTCTCCACATCCAGCGCATGCACGGTGAAAATGTAGCGATGGGTTTCGCCCTGCGGCGGTGCTGCGCCACCGTAACCCGCCTGACCGAAATCGGTTCGGGTCTGCACGGCGCCTGCAGGCAGCTCCGCTTTACCGGAACCGGCACCCTGCGGCAGGGAGGTGGTGCTGGCCGGGATGTTCGCCACGACCCAGTGCCACCAGCCGGACCCGGTCGGGGCATCCGGATCGTAGCAGGTCACCACAAAACTTTTGGTGCCCGCCGGTGCCGCTTCCCAGGCCAGATGCGGAGAGATATTCTCGCCGTGATAACCCATGCCGTTGAAAACATGCTTCTCAGGCATCTTCTCGCCGTCATTAAAATCCTGACTAAAAACGCGCATCACATCTCCTTAACTGTCGATGAATAGCCTTTCATCATAACCAAAAGCGCAGCCAGTGCCAGCGGTCAGCCTGCTCAGGAGACAAAATGGTGCGGATGCTCCAGCGCGCCGGCAATCGCAGCAGTCAGCCGGCTTAACGCCGGTGGCGTGATGATGTAGGGCGGCATCAGGTAGATTAAGCGGCCAAACGGGCGGATCCAGACCCCCTGTTCCACAAAGAACTGCTGCAGCGCCGCCATGTTGACCGCCTGATGCGTTTCCACCACGCCAATCGCGCCCAGCACGCGCACGTCGGCCACCTGCGGCGAGTGGCGCAGCGGCAGCAGTTCCGCCCGCAGCTGCCGTTCGATGTTTGCCACCTGGCATTGCCACTCTCCTTCCGCCAGCATCTTCAGGCTCTCCGACGCGACCGCGCAGGCCAGCGGATTGCCCATGAAGGTCGGGCCATGCATGAAACAGCCTGCCGCACTGCGGCTGATGGTGTCCGCCACCTCGCGAGTGGTCAGGGTGGCCGCCAGGGTCATCATGCCGCCGGTGAGCGCCTTGCCGACGCAGAGAATATCCGGGGTGATGCCCGCGTGCTCGCAGGCAAAGAGCTTGCCGGTGCGGCCGAATCCGGTGGCGATCTCATCGGCAATCAGCAGCACGCCGTAGTGGTCGCACGCCTCCCGCACCTGCTGCAGGTAGCGCGGATGATAAAAACGCATGCCGCCAGCGCCCTGCACAATCGGCTCCAGGATTACCGCCGCCAGCTGCTGATGGTGTGTCTCAATCAGCCGGGCAAAATCCTCAAAGTCCTGGCTCTGCCACGCATCGTCAAAGCCGCAGGCCGGTGCCGCTGCAAAGCGATGTTCCGGCAGATAGCCGCGCCACAGGCTGTGCATGGAGTTCTCAGGATCGCACACCGACATCGCCGCAAAGGTATCGCCGTGATAGCCGCGCTTCAGCGTCAGAAAGGTCTGGCGCGTTTCACCGCGGCCCAGCCAGTATTGCAGCGCCATCTTCATCGACACTTCCACCGCCACCGAACCGGAGTCCGCCAGGAAGACGCACTCCAGCGCCTCAGGCGTCATCGCCACCAGCTGGCGGCAGAGCGCCACCGCTGCCGGGTGGGTGATGCCACCAAACATGACGTGGGACATCTGTGCAACCTGCGCGGTCAGCGCCTGGTTCAGACGCGGATGGTTGTAGCCGTGGATCGCGGCCCACCAGGAGGACATGCCATCCACCAGCTCACGGCCATCGGCGAGTTGCAGCGTAACCCCGTGGGCGGCCACCACGGGGTAGCAGGGCAGGGGATCCTGCATGGAGGTGTAGGGGTGCCAGATATGCTGGCGGTCAAAACGGGCATCTTCAGAGGTGAACGCGGTGAGGGTCATCGGAGTTGTAAACCAAAATAAAAAAATATAGTTTACAAGTATACCCCTGCTTTCTGTCGGGATGACACCCTTTTTGGAGTAAGTAATGGCTCAACGCTGGACAATTGCACAGGCGCAAGCGCTGTTTGATGAACCCTTTCTTGAACTGATGTTTAAAGCGCAGCAGGTGCACCGTCAGCACTTCGACCCGCGTCAGGTGCAGGTCAGTACCCTGCTGTCGATCAAAACCGGTGCTTGCCCGGAGGATTGTAAATATTGCCCGCAGAGTGCGCGCTACAAGACCGGTCTGGAGTCGGAACGCCTGATGGAAGTGGAAGAGGTGCTGACCTCCGCCCGTCAGGCCAAAGCCGCGGGTTCGACCCGCTTCTGCATGGGTGCCGCGTGGAAAAATCCGCACGAGCGCGATATGCCCTATCTGGAAAAGATGGTTGAAGGCGTCAAGGCGATGGGAATGGAAACCTGCATGACGCTGGGCACCCTCAGCGAGCAGCAGGCGCAGCGACTGGCGGGCGCGGGGCTCGATTTCTACAACCACAACCTCGACACCTCGCCGGAGTTTTACGGCTCCATCATCACCACCCGCAGTTATCAGGAGCGCCTGGATACGCTGGGCAAAGTGCGCGACGCCGGGATCAAAGTCTGTTCAGGCGGGATCGTCGGCCTTGGGGAAACCGTGAACGATCGCGCCGGTCTGCTGGTGCAGTTAGCCAATCTGCCGACGCCACCCGAGAGCGTGCCGATCAACATGCTGGTGAAGGTGAAAGGCACACCGCTGGCGGATAACGACGATGTGGAACCGTTCGATTTTATCCGCACCATCGCGGTGGCGCGCATCATGATGCCGACCTCCCATGTGCGTCTCTCAGCAGGCCGGGAGCAGATGAACGAACAGACCCAGGCGATGTGCTTTATGGCCGGGGCGAACTCCATTTTCTATGGCTGCAAACTGCTGACCACGCCAAACCCGGAAGAGGATACCGATCGGGTGCTGTTCCGCAAACTGGGGCTGAACCCGGAGCATACGCACACGCAGCACGGCGATCAGCAGCAGGAAGAGCATCTCAGCGAGCAGCTGTTCCATGCGGACACGAAACAGTTCTATAACGCGGCGCTGTAATGAGCTGGCAGCAACGATTCCGGCAGGCGCTGGATCAGCGTCGTGCGGCCGACGGCTGGCGGCAGCGACGGATTATTGACGAACAGACGACCCGCACGCTGCACAGCGGCGGTCGCTGCTATCACCACTTCTCCAGCAATGATTATCTCGGCCTGACCCGCCATCCGGCGGTAATCGCGGCCTGGCAGCAGGGGGCGGCGCTGACCGGCGCGGGCGCGGGGGCCTCAGGACACGTGACCGGTTATCACCGGCAGCATGCCGATCTGGAGGCGCAACTGGCCGACTGGCTCGGCTATGAGCGTGCGCTGCTCTTTATCTCCGGTTTCGCGGCCAACCAGGCGGTGATCCATCTGCTGGGGGAGAAAAACGATCGCATCCTGGCTGATAAGCTCAGCCACGCCTCACTGCTCGACGCGGCCAGCCACAGCCCGGCGCAGCTGCGCCGGTTCAGCCACAACGCGCCGGAGAGTCTGGCGGCGCGGCTCGCCTCACCCTGTGAGGGGGAGACGCTGGTGGTGACCGAGGGGATCTTCAGCATGGATGGCGACAGCGCGCCGCTGGCCGCACTGGCGCAGCAGACGCGTCAGGCCGGAGGCTGGCTGCTGGTGGATGATGCGCACGGCATTGGCGTGGTGGGTGAGCAGGGGCGCGGCAGCTGCTGGCAGCATGGCGTCCGGCCGGAACTGCAGGTGATCACCTTCGGCAAAGCCTTTGGCGTCAGCGGCGCGGCCCTGCTGTGCGATGCCGACACCGCCGACTACTTTCTGCAGTTCAGCCGTCATCTGATCTACTCCACCGCCATGCCCGCGGCCCAGGCTTTTGCGCTGCAGGCGGCGCTGCATGAAGTTCAGCAGGGCGAGGCGCTGCGCCAGCGCCTGCAGCAGAATATCCGCCATTTCCGGCGCGGCGCGGCGTCGCTGCCGTGGCAGCTGATGGATTCAGAGAGTGCGATTCAGCCCCTGCTGGTGGGTGAAAACAGCGAGGCGGTGGCGCTCTCTGCGCGGCTGGCTGAGGCGGGCTGCTGGGTGAGCGCTATCCGGCCGCCTACCGTGCCACCGGGTACCGCCCGGCTGCGCATCACCCTGACGGCGGCACATCGCCCTGAGGATATCGATCGGCTACTGGAGGCACTGCATGACGCTGCAGGTTGACAAACAGGCGGTCGCACGCGCTTTTGGCCGGGCGGCGAGCCACTACGATGCGCATGCCGCCCTGCAGCGTCTGAGCGGCGATGCCCTGCTGGCACACGCCCCGGTCGACAGCGGTCTGCACCTGCTGGATGCCGGTTGTGGCACCGGCTGGTACAGCCGGCTCTGGCGCGCGCGCGGCAAACAGGTTACGGCGCTGGATCTCTCCCCGCAGATGCTGCAACAGGCACGCCGCAACGACGCGGCGCAGCACTATCTGGCGGGGGACATTGATGCGCTGCCGCTGGCGGACAACAGCTTTGACCTGGTCTGGAGCAACCTGGCGGTGCAGTGGAGTGACGATCTGCCGCAGGCGCTGGCCCAGTTCCGGCGGGTGCTGCGGCCCGGCGGCACGCTGCTCTTTTCCACCCTGGGGGACGATTCGCTGCAGGAGGTGCATGAAGCCTGGTCACATCTGGACGCACTGCCGCATGCCAATCGCTTTCTCAGCGAGGCGCAGATTGCCGCCGCCTGCCATGCCTGGCCGCTGCGCTGCACCTCGGAGCGGGTGACGATCCATTTTCCCGATGCGCTCAGCGCCATGCGCTCACTGAAGGGCATTGGCGCGACCCATCTGCATCAGGGGCGTGACGGCCAGGTGTTAACCCGGCAACGCCTCAGCCGGTTAGAGGCGCACTGGCCGCGCGATCGGCACGGCTACCGCCTGAGTTATCATTTAATTTATGGAGTAAGTGCATCATGAAACGCCTGTTTATCACCGGCACCGACACCGAAGTCGGCAAAACGGTCGCCAGCGGCGCGCTGTTGCAGGCCGCCGCCGCCGCAGGCTTCCGCTGTGCGGGCTATAAGCCGGTGGCGTCGGGCTGTGAGATGACGCCGGAGGGCATCCGCAACAGCGATGCGCTGGCCCTGCAGCGTTACAGCAGCGTCGCGTTAACGTACCAGCAGGTCAATCCGCTGGCCTTTATGGAACCGACATCGCCGCACATCGTCAGCGCGGAAGAGGGCAGGCCGATTACCCATCTGGCGCTGTCGGCCGGTCTGGCGGCACTGGAGCCGCTGGCGGACTGGATTCTGGTCGAGGGGGCCGGGGGCTGGTACACCCCGCTGTCGGAGACGCACACCTATGCGGACTGGGTAGTCAGCGAACAGCTGCCGGTGATTCTGGTGGTGGGGATTAAGCTGGGCTGCATCAACCATGCGCTGCTCACCGCAGAGGCGGTACGGGCGCGCGGGCTGCCCCTGGCAGGCTGGATCGCGAATACCATCGAGCCACCGGGCAAACGCTATCAGCACTATCTCGCCAGCCTGAAACAGCGCCTGCCTGCCCCCTGTCTGGGCACGATCCCCTATCTCACGGATGAGGCGCAGCAGGCTGCCTGTGGACACTACCTGACGCTGCCTGAATAAGCGGACCCGGCCCGGCAGTCACTGCGGCCAGCGGCGGCTCTGCCCGCCGCAACCGGTTTTGCCTCAGGCCACCGTCAGCCATTTATCGACGGTGTAGTCGTCAAGCTGCGCCATGCTGCCGTGCGCCACATTGCGACCGCGATGCAGCAGCAGAAAGTAGTCTGCCACGCGGCGGATCAGCGACAGGCGCTGCTCCAGCAGGAGAATGGTCAGCCCGTAGTCGAGGTTAAGCCGCCGGATCAGATTGCCCATCTCCTCCTCCAGCCACGGTGACATGCCGTCGGTGGGTTCATCGAGAATCAGCAGTTTAGGTTGCAGCACCAGCGCACGCGCCAGGGCCAGCTGTTGCTGCTGATCGACAGGCAGATCGCCGCTGCGCTGCTGGCGCAGCGAATAGAGTGCCGGAAAGAGATCGAAGACCATTTCAGGAATGGCGCGATGGCGATCGTGCTGACTGGCACCCGCCAGCAGGGCGATCAGCAGGTTATCTTCCACGCTCATCTGGGTAAAAATATGGCGGCCCTGCGGCACGTAGCCGATCCCCATCTGTGCCCGCTGTTCAGCCGGTTGCAGCAGCAGATCTTCCGGCGGGGAGCCATCTTCCTTCCAGGAGATAGAGCCGCTGTTGATAGGCAGTCTGCCCATGATGCAGTTCACCAGCGTGGTTTTGCCCATGCCAGGCCGGCCCAGAACGCCGGTGCAGGTGCCAGGCGCCAGATCGAGGTCCACATCCCAGAGAATGTGGTTCTGACCGTAAAATTGATTCACCGAACGTAAACTCAGCATCTGACACTCTCCTTCCCGATCATTAGCCTGAATGCTTCCGCTCTCTGTCGTCTGGCAAACAAGTCATCAGCAGCGGCCCTGTCGCCGTTGCAGCTCAGTGCGCCTGGTGCGCGTTGGTGCCAGAGAGTCCTGCAATTCCCAGGCCAGATCTTAAAACGGCCCTGTTTTCTGCTGCTGTGCCTGCTTTCGGGGAAGGAAAGGTGAGAAAAACTTATCAATTCCCCACGGTCATTACGCACCTGCACTTTTGCAGTGCCTGGCGGCGCTGTTCCTGGTGCAGGCGTGCTCTGAGAAGGCAACGAATCTGATTAAGAATTCTAGTCGGCGCCCGGAAATTTGCCTGGCCAGCGGGGGGAAGGATTAAAAATGCAGACTATTCCGCCAGCCGCGGGCGCGAAATTTAACGGAAAAAAAATTATTTTCGCGGTGTCAGAAGGGCAGGGAAAAACTATACACAGCTGATGGCGGCGGGGCTGCCATCACTTATCCACTATTCCTGTGGATAACCTTGTGCATTAGGTAATGAAAACCAGTTGGAAGCGAGGAAATACGGGGCCTGGTAACATAATGACGAGATCTTGGCCTCATAAGCTAAAGCCAGTAAAATCAGTATTTTATTAAAAAACAAGCCTGCGATTTCTCTGTCAGGTAACCAGACTGTAATTTTGTGACGCTCTATTGACAAATGTTAAATCCGATCTCTGCCTGGGGATAACCTTGCGCAACACGCTTCGCCTGGATTTTCATCGCGCGCCAGAGAGGGGAGCGGAACCGCAACGGGGTTAACATTGCACCATTACTGTTTTTATATCCAGTATTATTTTCTGGCAAAATCACCATAGCCGAGTAAAATAAGTGCCTGCCCGCCGACTTCTCCAGCAGGAAATGCATTCATGAGCAAAGCCTTTAAATTAAACTCTGCCTTTAAACCTTCAGGCGATCAGCCTGAGGCGATCCGTCGCCTGGAAGAGGGACTGGAGGATGGACTGGCCCATCAGACCTTATTAGGGGTAACCGGCTCCGGTAAAACCTTTACCGTCGCCAACGTGATTGCCGACCTCAACCGTCCGACCATGGTGCTGGCGCCCAATAAGACGCTGGCCGCCCAGCTTTATGGCGAAATGAAAGAGTTTTTCCCGGATAACGCCGTGGAGTTCTTCGTCTCTTACTACGACTACTATCAGCCTGAAGCCTATGTGCCCAGCTCCGACACCTTTATCGAAAAAGATGCCTCGGTGAATGAGCACATCGAACAGATGCGTCTGTCGGCCACCAAGGCGCTGCTGGAGCGGCGGGATGTGATCGTGGTGGCGTCCGTCTCCGCGATCTACGGTCTGGGCGACCCCGATCTCTATCTGAAAATGATGCTGCACCTGACCCGCGGCATGATCATCGATCAGCGCAGTATTCTGCGTCGTCTCTCAGAGTTGCAATACACCCGAAACGACCAGGCGTTCCAGCGCGGGACCTTCCGGGTGCGCGGCGAGGTGATCGATATCTTCCCGGCGGAGTCGGATGACATTGCGCTGCGCGTAGAGCTGTTTGACGAAGAGGTTGAGCGGCTGTCGCTGTTCGACCCGCTGACCGGCCAGATCGAGTCGGTGGTGCCGCGCTTCACCATCTACCCTAAAACCCACTACGTCACGCCGCGCGAGCGCATCCTGCAGGCGATGGAAGAGATCAAAGTGGAGCTGGCGGATCGCCGGCGGGTGCTGCTGGAGAACAACAAACTGCTGGAAGAGCAGCGTATCACCCAGCGTACCCAGTTTGATCTGGAGATGATGAGCGAGCTGGGCTACTGCTCCGGCATCGAAAACTACTCGCGCTATCTCTCTGCACGCGGGCCGGGCGAAGCGCCGCCGACGCTGTTTGACTATCTGCCTGCCGATGGCCTGCTGGTGGTGGATGAGTCCCACGTCACCATTCCGCAGATTGGCGGCATGTATAAAGGCGACCGGGCACGTAAAGAGACGCTGGTGGAGTATGGCTTCCGTCTGCCGTCGGCGCTGGATAACCGTCCGATGAAGTTTGAAGAGTTTGAGGCGCTGGCGCCCCAGACCATCTACGTGTCGGCGACGCCGGGTAAATATGAGCTGGAAAAATCGGGCAATGAAGTGGTCGATCAGGTGGTGCGTCCGACCGGTCTGCTCGATCCGATCATCGAAGTGCGTCCGGTCGGCACCCAGGTTGACGATCTGCTGTCGGAGATCCGTCAGCGCGTGGCGGCCAATGAACGTATCCTGGTGACGGTGCTGACCAAACGCATGGCGGAAGATCTCACCGAATACCTGACAGAGCATGGCGAGAAGGTGCGCTATCTGCACTCCGATATCGATACGGTGGAACGTATGGAGATCATCCGCGACCTGCGTCTGGGTGAGTTTGATGTGCTGGTGGGCATCAACTTACTGCGTGAGGGGCTGGATATGCCGGAAGTGTCGCTGGTCGCGATCCTGGATGCGGATAAAGAGGGCTTCCTGCGTTCAGAACGTTCCCTGATCCAGACCATCGGTCGTGCGGCACGAAACGTCAACGGTAAGGCGATTCTCTACGGCGATAAAATCACGCCGTCGATGGCGCGCGCTATTGAAGAGACCGAACGCCGCCGTGAGAAACAGCAGCTGCACAATGAAAAGAATGGCATCGTGCCGCAGGGCCTCAACAAGAAGATCACCGATATTCTGGAACTCGGCAACAACGTGGTGAAAACCCGTGGCAAAGCCAGACCGGCCCGCCCGGGCGAAGCGCAGGCTCAGGCCGATTTGCTGACCTTAACGCCTCAGGCGCTGCAGAAGAAGATCCACGAGCTGGAGGGACAGATGCAGCAGCATGCGCAGAACCTGGAGTTCGAGCAGGCGGCGAACGTGCGCGATCAGCTGCATGAGCTGCGTACGCTGTTTATTGCGGCCTCATAGCGCCGTTAAAACCCTGAATGGCGTGTTCCAGCGCCACCCTGAGCAGCTGGCGGTCGTGACGATATTTAATGTCGGCGGCCTCCAGCGGTTCACGGACGATCAGCCGATCGTCAATCCCCCGGGTATCGACCGCCGGGCTGACCACCACCGCATCAATCACCCGCTTGCCGATGTAACGCTCCATCATTGCCAGTTTGTCAGCCACCGACAGGCTGGCGGCGGCGGGGCTGAGCTCGCGGCCCAGATTGCCGATAAAGACCATGGTGGCGGGCGTGCGCCGCAGCGCCTGCGCCATCTCATCCATCAGCAGGATCGGCATCAGGCTGGTGTAGAAGCTGCCCGGCCCGATCAGGATCAGATCTGCCTCACCAATCGCCTGCAGCGCTTCCCGCGTAGGCTGGACATTGGGATGCAGCATCAGCTCCTGCGGCGGCTGCTTCATCTCATCAATCGCCGTTTCGCCGTAAACCATGTTGCCTTCCGCATCCATCGCCACCAGATCCACCGGCTGCTCCGACATCGGGATTAAAAAGGCATCCACCTTCAGCAGGTTGCGGATGATGTTGATCGCCTCCAGCGGGCGCACGCTGAGATGATCCAGCGCGCGCAGCATCAGGTTACCCAGGTTGTGCCCGGCCAGTTCGCCATTACCGGCGAAACGATACTCAAACATCGCAGAGGCGACGCTGGGTTCGGTAATCAGCTGGTTCAGGCAGTTGCGCATATCCCCCCAGGCGATACCGCCTTCGGAACGGCGGATACGGCCGGTTGAACCGCCGTTGTCGGTGGTGGTGACAATGCCGGTGAGACGCGAGCCCAGCGGGGAAAGGGCAGACATCACGCGGCCCAGACCGTGTCCGCCGCCCAGTGCCACAACGCGATCAAGATCGGCCAGTGTGCGATTCATACTTCTCCTTACTTTCCTTTCGCGTGGCGAGGCTCTAAACGCTAAGCCCGCGCGGATGACTTACGTCAAAATCAGGCGGGCATTTTAACGTATCCTGTCGCGAAAATGCGGTGAAAATTCGATATGTATAAGAATATATAGCGAAAACAGCGAATGGAAGAGTGGCGTGAATCACGCTACCATCATGTTTACCGCGCTGATCAACGGGTCAGCGTACACTCAAGCCTGAATGCCTAAGTCTGCGGATAGGGGGTTCAGGCCGTAGCCATCGAGCTGCCAGGGTGCAGGAAGAAATGACTGCATCTCCCAATCTGGAAAGGTGTTCTGGTGTCACAATTTACTGATGCATACGCGCGTAAGTTCTATTACCTGCGCCTGTCGGTCACGGATGTCTGTAATTTCCGCTGTACCTACTGTCTCCCGGACGGCTACAAGCCGCAGGGAATTCGTAACAAAAGCTTTCTCTCTCTGGATGAAATCCGCCGAGTCACGCGGGCCTTTGCGGCAGCCGGCACGGAAAAAGTGCGGCTGACCGGGGGTGAGCCGTCGCTGCGCCGTGATTTCACTGACATCATCGCCGCGGTGCGTGAAAACGCCGCCATTCGACAGATCGCGGTGACCACTAACGGCTACCGGCTGGCGCGTGACGTGAAGCAGTGGCGCGAGGCAGGCTTAACCGCGCTGAACGTCAGCGTGGACAGTCTGGATGCCCGCCAGTTTCACGCCATTACCGGTCAGGATAAATTTCACCAGGTGATGAGCGGCATCGATGCCGCCTTTGACGCCGGTTTTCGCCAGGTCAAAGTCAACAGCGTGCTGATGCGCGATCTTAACAGCCGCAATCTCGCCACCTTCCTGGACTGGATCCGCACCCGTCCGATTCAGCTGCGCTTTATCGAACTGATGGAAACCGGTGACGGCGGTTCGCTGTTCCGCGATCAGCACGTTTCCGGTGCGGTGATCCGCGACCAGCTGATCGCTCAGGGCTGGCAGCGTCGCGAAAGCGAACGCAGTGACGGCCCGGCGCAGGTTTTTTACCATCCCGATTATGTCGGCGAGATCGGCCTGATTATGCCCTACGCCAAAGATTTCTGTGCCAGCTGCAACCGTCTGCGCGTCTCCGCGCAGGGCAATCTGCACCTCTGTCTGTTTGGCGACGGCGGCATTCCGCTGCGCGATCTGCTGGCGTCGGACGACCAGCAGGCTGAACTGCAGGCGCGCATTGCCAGCAGCCTGGGGCAGAAGAAGCAGACCCATTTTCTCCATCAGGGCAACACCGGCATTACACAGAATCTCTCTTACATTGGCGGCTAATTTCAGGAGGCAGTATGGGTAAACCAGCCAGCGAATTTCAGGCGGTGCAGATTGCGGTGATGACGGTCTCCGATCGTCGCGATGCCAGCAACGACACCTCCGGTGACTACCTGCGCAGCGCGGCGGCGGAAGCGGGCCATAGCGTGGTCGATCACGCTATCGTGCCGGAGAATCTCTATCGCATTCGTGCCACCGTGTCGCGCTGGATCGCCAGTGACGATGTGCAGGTGGTGATCGTGAACGGCGGCACCGGGTTTAACCTGAAGAACAGCACGCCGGAAGCGCTGCTGCCGCTGTTTGACCGCGAGATTGAGGGATTTGGCGAACTGTTCCGGATGATCTCCTATGAGGAGATTGGCGGGTCGACCCTGCAGTCACGCGCCATTGCCGGTCTGGCGAATCAGACGCTGATTCTGGCCGTGCCGGGTTCGACCAGCGCCTGCCGTACCGCCTGGGAGCGCATTATTGCCGACCAGCTTGATGCGCGCACTGCGCCCTGTAATTTTGTCTCACATCTGAAGAAACAATAAGCATGTCTCAACTTACACACATTAACGCCGCGGGCGAAGCGCACATGGTGGATGTCTCCGCCAAGGCTGAAACCGTGCGCGAAGCGCGGGCAGAAGTGCTGGTGCTGATGCAGCCGGAAACGCTGCAGATGATTATTGAGGGCAGCCACCATAAAGGGGATGTCTTTGCTACCGCCCGCATCGCCGGTATCCAGGCGGCGAAACGCACCTGGGAGCTGATTCCGCTCTGCCATCCGCTGATGCTGAGCAAAGTGGAAGTGAACCTCGAAGCAGAACCGGCACACAGCCGGGTCCGCATTACCTCGCTCTGCCGCCTGAGTGGCAAAACCGGCGTGGAGATGGAGGCGCTGACCGCGGCTTCGGTGGCCGCGCTGACTATCTACGACATGTGCAAAGCGGTGCAGAAAGATATCGTCATCGATCAGCTGCGTTTAATCAGCAAGAGCGGTGGCAAAAGCGGCGATTTTCAGGCGGTGGCCCATGATTAAGGTGCTGTTTTTTGCCCAGGTGCGCGAGCTGACCGGCACGGCCGCACTGGAGGTCAGCGCGGACTATCCGGACGTGGCGGCACTGCGCGCATCCCTCGCTGCACGGGACGACCGCTGGGCGCTGGCGCTGGCGTCGGGTAAGCTGCTGGCGGCGGTCAATCAGACGCTGGTGCCGATGACGCATCCCCTGCGCGCCGGTGATGAAGTGGCCTTTTTCCCGCCCGTAACCGGAGGCTGAGATGGACACGCAGATTCGCGTCGGCCCCGCGCCGTTTGACATGGCGGAAGCGTATCGCTGGCTGGCCGCCTGTGATGAAGATGGCGCGGTGGTGACCTTTACCGGTAAAGTCCGCAACCACAATCTGGGGAGTGATGTGGCGGCGCTGACGCTGGAGCACTATCCCGGTATGACCGAGAAAGCACTGCAGGAGATCGTGGCGGCGGCGCGTGAACGCTGGCCGCTGCAGCGCGTCACGGTGATCCATCGCGTCGGCGAGCTGTTTCCCGGCGATGAAATCGTGCTGGTCGGCGTCACCAGCGCCCATCGCGGCAGCGCCTTTTCCGCCGCCGAATTCATCATGGATTACCTGAAAACGCGCGCGCCCTTCTGGAAACGCGAAGCGACAGAGCAGGGTGACCGCTGGGTGGATGCCCGCGACAGCGATCACCAGGCCGCTCAGCGCTGGGAGTAGCGCGGAACTACGGCTGCTTCAGCTGCTCCGCCGGGCCAAAGCGGGTCTGGCCGTGACTGTGCTCACCGCCGCCCGTCGTCCGCTTCAGCTGGATCACCTGGCCCTGCTGCCACGCGTTCGCACCCGCCGCCGCCGGGTGCGCCACGATATCGGCGCGCTGGGCGCGAATCGCTTTGCTGTCGACGTCGAAGCGGCGATCGCGGTCGGCCAGCAGCCGGGAATCCATCTGACCATCCGCCGTAAAGCCCATCATCAGTGCCGGAATGCCGAGCGGCAGCGTTTTATCGCGATCGGTATGCCAGGTGTGCCAGGTTTTCCCGTAGGTATTCACGATGCGTTTCATCAGGGCGTGATCGGCGCTGGCCGGTAAGCCCGGCGCAATCAGCGTGCCCGACTTCACCTCATACTGGTGGCTGTGCCACAGCTTCTTCTCCTCCGGGGGCAGGGTGTTGAACAGCCGTTCGCTGATGATGTACTCCACCCCCATCAGCCGCGCGTCGCGGGTATTGCCGTCATAGATCACCGCCTGCATCACATCCTCGTTCAGCACGGTGACGTAGTGGTGTGCCTCCATCTGACCGTTCTGGTCACCATTGTAAAAATGGAAGCCATCCAGATAGGTGTTGATCGCCTCAATCGGCGGTCGTGACTGCATCACACTGGCGCCGGTCTCCAGCAGCTTCAGCGAGGAGGAGGTGGGCGCGCCCGGTGACTGCACCTGAGCAGGCGTATTATTGGCGCCGCAGCCGGTTAATAACAGGCTGAACGCCGCAACAGGCCAGAGTTTAAACATCGTAAGTTCCTTTAACGTTAAAAAAGGTAACCTTAGTTCAGTTCCCGCCTGCCTGTGAAACGCTGGCGATGATAGAGTAGGGTTTTGGTTCATTCTGAGGACAGGCATGTCATCCACCCCGATTCTGCAACGTCTGACACTGGTCGCCGCGCTGGTGCTGGCGGGCTGTAGCAGCAAGAAAACCCCCGAGGCGCCGGTCCGGCAGCCTGAGGATGTGAAAGCACAAATTCAGCGGCTGCTGCCGTCGCATGTCAGCAACAAAGCGGCATGGAGCGATGATATCTACACCTCTTTCCGCACCCAGCAGATCGATCCCAGCGCCAGCAACCTCTGCGCGGTGATCGCCGTGGCGGATCAGGAGAGCAACTTCAGCGCCGAGGCGGCCGTGCCCGGCCTGCCTAAAATCGCCTGGGGTGAGATCAATCGCCGGGCGGCCAAAGTCCATGTGCCGGCTTTTCTGGTGCGCACGGCGCTGCTGATTAAATCCCCGACCGGCGAAAGTTACGCGGCGCGGCTCGACAAAGTGCGCAGTGAAAAAGAGCTGAGCGCCATCTTTGATGACCTGATCGACATGGTGCCGATGGGCCAGACGCTGTTTGGCAATCTCAATCCGATCCACACGGGCGGGCCGATGCAGGTCAGCATTGCCTTTGCCGAGGCGCATGCCAAAGGCTACCCGTGGCCGGTTGATGGCACGATCCGGCGTGAAGTCTTTACCCGTCACGGCGGGATCTACTTCGGCACAATGCACCTGCTTGGCTACCCGGCTGACTACAGCCAGCCGCTCTACCGCTTCGCGGACTTCAATGCGGGCTGGTACGCCAGTCGCAACGCGGCGTTCCAGGCGGCGGTGGCGAAGGCGACCGGGATGAAGCTGGCGCTGGATGGCGATCTGATCCTCTATGGCTCAGACGCGGCGGGCGGCACCGAACTGGCGGTGCGCACCCTGTCGAAGCAGATCGACATGAGCAACAGCGCCATCCGACGCGATCTGGAGAAAGGGGAGAAAGCGTCGTTCAGCGACAGCGAACTCTGGAAGCAGGTCTTTACCCTGGCGGATAAAATGGCGGGCCGTAAGCTGCCGCGTGAAATGCTGCCGGGCATTAAGCTGGAGAGCCCGAAAATTACCCGCAATCTTACGACGGCGTGGTTTGCGCAGCGCGTCGACAGCCGTTATCAGCAGTGCCTGTCGCGGCGTTAAACGGCATGTTGTGGCACAGTTGAGCTGAGCTGTGCCACACTTAAATCTGACAGGGCTCCCTGTGGAGCGTCTTACTACTCATCCCTTTATCAAGAGGTGCATCATGGATCGATATCCACGACATGATTCTATCGTTCAACCCGCCTCGCGCGGGCTTCAGGCTTACATGGCCCAGGTGTATGGCTGGATGACCTGTGGTCTGCTGCTGACGGCGTTTGTCTCCTGGTTCGCTGCACGTACGCCTGCGGTCATGGAGCTGGTCTTCGCCAACCGGATCACCTTCTTCGGGCTGATTATCGCGCAGCTGGCGCTGGTGTTCTTCCTGTCAGGCATGGTGCATCGCCTGAGCGGGGCGGTGGCGACCGGGCTGTTTATGCTCTATTCGGCGCTGACCGGCGTCACGATGGCCAGCATCTTCCTGGTTTACACCTACTCCTCCATCGCCAGCACCTTCTTTGTCGCCGCCGGGATGTTTGGCGCGATGAGCTTCTACGGCTACACCACCAAACGCGATCTGAGCCGGTTTGGCAGTCTGCTGTTTATGGCGCTGATCGGCATCCTGCTGGCGTCGCTGGTGAACTTCTGGCTGAAGAGCCCGGCGCTGATGTGGGCGATTACCTACATCGGAGTGGTAGTGTTTGTCGGCCTGACCGCCTATGACACCCAGAAGCTGAAAAATATTGGTGAGCAGATTGATGCGCGCGACACGGAAAACCTGCGTCGCTACTCGATCATGGGGGCGTTAACGCTCTATCTGGACTTCATCAATCTCTTCCTGATGCTGCTGCGGATTATGGGCAACCGTCGCTGAATCAGGCTACCCGTTTCGCGGCCAGCACCGCGCTGAACGGCTGAGATGTAAAGGGGGAGGCGCACCGGTTGCGCCTCCCCCGTTTTATGATGACTTCTGAAGCTTCTGCTCGTTCTTCTGGCGCAGATGCTTCGCCCGGCTCTCCAGAACCAGATAGAGCACCAGCGCCAGCAGTAGCGGCAGGATGAAATAGAGGACGCGATAGGCGAGCAGCGCCGCGATAATGGTGCCATGCGACGCGTGCTGACCGCTGAGCAGTGCCAGGAAGACCGCCTCCAGCACGCCAATCCCCGCCGGAATATGAATGATCACCCCGGCAATACTGCTGATCAGCAGCACGCCCAGCACCATCGGATAGCCGACATCGCGTCCCAGCAGTAGCCAGATAATCGCCCCCATCACCATCCAGTTAGCGCAGGATACGCCAAACTGCAGCAGCGCCATACGCAGCGAGGGGAGCTGCAGCGTCTGCCCTTTGACCGTCCAGCGTCGCTGCTTCGAGAAGGCACAGGCCCAGAGGTAGATCGCCACCAGCACCAGCAGCACCACACCGATCAGCCGCAGGGTAGTCTCACCGATAAACCAGCCGCTGGGGATGGAGACCATGCCCGCACTGAACACCACGCCAGCCAGCAGAATGTAGCCCAGCCAGTTGGTGGCGATGCTCAGGGAGAAGATGCGTGTGATGGTGGCGCTGTCGAGTCCCAGACGGGAGTAGAGCCGGTAGCGCATCGCCACACCGCCGACCCAGGTGCTCAGCGTCAGGTTAAAGGCGTAACAGATAAATGACACCAGCATGACCTGCCGCTTCGCCAGCTTATGTCCGCAGTAGGCGCGCCCGATGAGGTCATAGCAGCCGTAGACCAGGTAACTCAGCACCACCAGTCCGGCGGCGGTCAGCACCACAAAGCGGTTATAGTTAACGATGACGTCATAAACATCTTCCCAGTTCACTTTGCGGGCATAAACCACCAGCAGCACCACCACCGCGATAAAGAACAGCACGGTGAGGATCTTTTTTGCCAGTTGCCAGCGTGGATGTTTTTTTGCCATCAGGATTTTGCTCCCTGGTTGTCGGCTTCTACGCGATCCTGTGTCTCCATCTCGGGCTGCACCGGGGCAGCCACCTGGGCCAGCCGCGGTGTGTGCGCCGGTAACCAGCCCGCAATAGCCGGGAAATGGCGCAGGAAGTGGAAGACCACCACGCTTTTGCTGAGCTGCCACCAGTTGCGTGGGGGCAGACGATCCTCCTGCACCCGCTGACAATCATTTGCCAGCAGCGCTTCAAGGTTGTCACGCAGCGTCTGGTTAAACGGCCGGTCGTGAATGATCAGGTTGGCTTCCAGGTTGAGTGACAGGCTGAGCGGGTCGAGATTGCTGGAGCCGACGGTAGCCCACTGATCGTCCTTCACCGCGATCTTGCCGTGCAGCGGACGACGGATATATTCATAGACTTCAACCCCGCCATCGACCAGATAGTTGTAGAGCAACTCCGCGCCCACTTTCACAATTGGCATATCCGGCTCGCCCTGCACAATCAGCCGCACCCTGACGCCGCGCTGCGCCGCGTTGCGCATCTCACGCAACAGCCGGTAGCCGGGAAAGAAGTAGGCGTTAGCGATAATCACATCCCGCTTCGCCTCGCGCAGCATCTCAAGGTAGTGCATTTCGATGTCGTCGCGATGTTCGTCATTGTCGCGATAGACATAGAGCACCTGGGCATCGCCGGGCCTGGCATTGACCGCCGGACGGTGAGACCGCGACCCCCACCAGCGGCGGGTAGGCTGTTCACTGCCAATCGCCTGCTGCAGATAGCGGGCGATGTCGCCCACCACTGGTCCTTTGACCTGCACCGCATAATCCTGCTTGGCCTCGGGGCCGTAGTCGGTGTTGTGCTCGGCAGAGAAGTTGATGCCGCCCACAAAGGCCACCACGTCATCCACCACCACGGTTTTGCGGTGCAGGCGGCGGAACACGTTAGTACGCATGCCCATCACCAGCGGGCGCGGATCGTAGTAGATGAAGCGCACGCCCGCGCTGGTCAGGCTGTTCACAAAGGTGTCGGAGAGTTCGGCGGAGCCGTAGCCATCCACCATGATTTCAACCCGTACCCCGCGCTGGGCCGCCGCCAGCAGTTCGCGATGCAGGGCATTGCCGACCTCATCCTCAAACAGAATAAAGGTTTCAATCAGCACCGTGCGCTCGGCCCGCTGTATCGCACCAAAGACGCGCGGGAAAAACGCCTCACCATTTTCCAGCAACAGCAGCCGGTTGCCTTCCTGCCAGCTGAAATTCATAGGTGAATCTCCACGGCCAGCGGCGCATGGTCGGAGAGATGGGACCACGGCTTACGCGGCAGCGCCCACGGATGAGTGACGGTGGCATTGCGCACATAGATGCGGTCGAGCCGCAGAATCGGGAAGCGCGCCGGGAAGGTGCGCGCCGGGCGTCCGGTTTTCATGCTGAATACCTCTTTCAGGCCTGCGCCCTGTTTTAAGATCGCGTTAGCGCGTCGTTGCCAGTCGTTAAAATCACCCGCCACCACAACCGGCGCGTCGGGCGGCAGCGAGGTGACCATTTCACATATCATCTTCATCTGCGCGCGGCGGTGCGAGGCCTTCAGGCCAAGGTGCACGCAGATAACGTGCAGCGTGCCATGCGGCTCGGGCAGGGCGATCTGACAGTGCAGCATGCCGCGATTCTCACTGCCCGCCACCGAGATATCCCGGTTCTCATACTCTGCAATCGGAAAGCGCGACAGCACGGCATTGCCGTGATGTCCTTCCGGGTAGACCGCATTGCGCCCGTAGGCGAAATCGTTCCACATGGTGTCGGCCAGAAACTCATAGTGTGGCGCCTCGGGCCACGCGTCATGGTTAAGCGGATGGATGGCATGCGTGCCCATCACCTCCTGCAGAAGGACCACATCCGCCGACGTTGCGCGAACGGCTTCGCGTAATTCCGGCAGGATGAAGCGGCGATTAAACGGGGCAAAACCCTTGTGTGTATTGATCGTCAGGACTTTTATTGAAAATCCTTGCGTGTTTTGTGGCATACTCGCGACGCACTCCTTTTCATCATCACCAGAATCAAAGTGTAGTCTTTGTCACAAATGGGTGGTGAGAGAGGGCGATAATTAAGGCGTTATCCGAAAATTGTTTTACATTGAGGAAACCGTTTCCGGCTTGTGCCGGTAGCACTTGGGCGACCTGTTGGGTCTGCCAGGAGAACTGAATGAAATGGTCTAATCGTATTCAAATCATCACGGGTCAGACGTACATGCATATCGCTATGCATCTGCTGGTGATCGCTGCGCTGATCTGGGGCTGGAAGCACAAGGCCCTGGTCGATGTCTGCAGCACGCTGGTGGCCGTCTACGCACTGGTTTTTGTTGCCATGCTGGCAACACAGCGCATCGCCCGTTTACGGACCCTTGGCGATTATCTTGAAGAAGCGACCACCACTTACTACTTTGGCGCTGCCATGATTACACTGTTCCTGGTGTCGCGGATCTACCACAACAACCTGCTGCTGGCGTGCCTCGGCGTGGTGATGTTGCTGGGTCCGGCGCTGGTGTCGCTGCTGGCGAAAGAACCGCCACGGCGCATCGAAAAAAAACGTAGCTAAGTTGAAGGCCACCGAAAGGTGGCCTTCCTGTTTATGGGGCAGGGAAGATGTGTGTGTAAATGTGAGCTATCTCGCACACTTGCTCTAAAGCTGCTACACTCGCCCGCTTACGCATCGTAGTTTGTGCCCTTTTCACGCGTCAGCCCCAGCTGCCGTCACTATCCCTCTGAAAACTACACCGTGAATCACGGACAGAGCGGACCGGAGTAAATCACGTAATGTCTTTTGACTCTCTCGGCCTGAGTGCCGATATTTTGCGCGCGGTCGCCGAACAAGGCTACAGCGAACCTACACCTATCCAGCGCCAGGCGATTCCTGTGGTGCTGGCAGGCCGCGATCTGCTGGCGAGCGCCCAGACCGGCACCGGCAAGACGGCCGGCTTTACCTTACCTTTGCTTGAAAAACTCTCTGCGACCACCACGCCGGTGCGCGGCCGTCGCCCGGTGCGCGCCCTGATCCTGACCCCGACCCGCGAACTCGCGGCGCAGGTCGGCGAAAACGTCAGTGACTACAGCAAATATCTCCCGCTGCGGTCGATGGTGGTGTTTGGTGGCGTCAGCATCAATCCGCAGATGGTTAAACTGCGTGGCGGCGTCGACGTGCTGGTGGCGACACCGGGTCGTCTGCTGGATCTGGCGCATCAGAATGCGGTTGACCTCTCTAAGGTCGAAATTCTGGTGCTGGATGAAGCGGACCGTATGCTCGATATGGGCTTTATCCACGACATCCGTCGCGTGCTGGCGCGCCTGCCGGCTAAGCGTCAGAACCTGCTCTTCTCGGCCACCTTCTCTGATGAGATCAAAGGCCTGGCTGAAAAACTGCTGACCAACCCGGAAATGGTGGAAGTGGCGCGCCGCAACACCGCCTCTGAACAGGTTGCTCAGCAGGTGCATTTCGTGGATAAGAAGCGCAAGCGGGAACTGCTGTCGCAGCTGATTGGCGAAGGGAACTGGCAGCAGGTGCTGGTCTTTACCCGAACCAAGCATGGCGCTAACCACCTTGCCGAGCAGCTGGGCAAAGATGGCATCACCGCCGCCGCGATCCACGGCAACAAGAGCCAGGGTGCCCGTACCCGTGCGCTGGCTGACTTTAAATCTGGCGGGATCCGCGTGCTGGTAGCGACCGATATCGCGGCGCGTGGCCTGGATATCGAAGAGCTGCCACACGTGGTCAACTATGAGCTGCCCAACGTCGCCGAAGATTATGTGCACCGTATTGGCCGTACCGGCCGTGCGGCGGCCACCGGTGCGGCACTGTCACTGGTCTGCGTCGATGAGCATAAACTGCTGCGTGATATCGAACGCCTGCTGAAGCGTGAAATCCCGCGCCTGGCGATTCCGGGTTATGAACCCGATCCGAGCATCAAAGCAGAGCCTATCATCAACGGTCGCCAGCAGCAGTCGCGCGGCGGTGCAGGCGGCGCGCGCGGTCGTGGTCAGGGCGGACAGGGTGCAGGTGCACCACGTTCATCCGGCGACAAGCGTTCTCAGCCTCGTCGTCAGGGACAGCCTGCGCCTCAGGGCGACAAGCCCGCTTCCCGACCGCGTCGTCCGGCACCGAAGCGCACCGGGAACGTCTGAGTATGAGGGTTTTACTGGCGCCGATGGAGGGCGTGCTTGATTCGCTGGTGCGCCAGCTGTTATCGGAAGTGAACGACTACGATCTCTGCATCACCGAGTTTTTGCGCGTGGTCGATCAGCTGCTGCCGGTAAAATCCTTTTATCGTCTCTGCCCCGAGCTGCATAACAACAGCCGCACGCCTTCCGGCACGCGGGTGCGGATGCAGCTGCTGGGGCAGCATCCCGAATGGTTAGCCGAGAACGCCGCCCGTGCGGTGGCGCTGGGCTCCTGGGGGGTGGATCTCAACTGCGGTTGTCCCTCTAAGCTGGTCAACGGAAGCGGAGGCGGGGCGACCCTGCTTAAAGATCCCGATCTGATCTATCGCGGCGCGAAAGCGATGCGTGAAGCGGTGCCTGCTGACTTACCGGTCACGGTGAAAGTGCGGCTCGGCTGGGATTCCAGCGCCCGCAGTCTGGAGATCGCCGATGCTGTACAGCAGGCGGGAGCCAGTGAGCTGGTGGTGCATGGACGAACCAAGGAAGAGGGCTATCGTGCCGAGGCGATCAACTGGCAGGCGATTGGCGAGATTCGTCAGCGGCTGCGCATTCCGGTGATTGCTAACGGTGAAATCTGGGACTGGCAGAGCGCGCAGAACTGTATGGCGGTCACCGGCTGCGATGCGGTGATGATTGGCCGCGGTGCGCTGAACATCCCTAACCTGAGCCGGGTGGTCAAATATAACGAGCCGCCAATGGCCTGGCCTGAGGTGGTGCGCCTGTTGCAGAAATATAGCCGGCTGGAAAAGCAGGGTGACACCGGACTCTATCACGTCGCGCGCATCAAACAGTGGCTTGGCTATCTGCGCAAAGCGTATGCAGAAGCGGATGGCCTGTTCAGCGAAATCCGGGCGTTAAAATCGTCGGACGATATTGCACAGGCGATCGATCGTCACGCGACGGTTCATGGTTTGTGATAAAAAATCAGGCGACCCCTTAGCGGCCTGACGGTATAGTGAGCCAAATTTCCTTCACCGCAACTCTGCTATGTCTGACACCGCCGTGTTGAGCAACAGCCAGCTCAACAAACGTATCCTTTCCGTTATCGTTTTCACCTTCTTCTGCTATCTCTCCGTCGGCTTGCCGCTGGCTGTGCTGCCTGGCTTTGTCAAAAATCACCTCGGCTTCAGCTCATTCATCGCCGGGCTGATTATCAGTATTCAGTATTTCGCGACGCTGCTCAGCCGTCCTCAGTCGGGCCGTCTGGCCGACCGGCTTGGCCCTAAACGCGTGGTGATGCTGGGGCTGCTCTGCTGCGGCATGAGCGGGGTGCTGACCATCGTCGCCGCCCTGCTGAGCAGCTGGCCATGGCTGAGCCTGACGCTGCTGGCTGTCGGACGGCTGTTTCTTGGGGTGGGCGAAAGCTTCAGCAGCACCGGCTCCACCCTGTGGGGCATGAACATCGTCGGGCCGCTGCAGACCGCCCGCGTGATCTCCTGGAACGGCGTCGCCACCTATCTGGCGATGGCGGTGGGCGCACCGCTGGGCGTGATGCTCAACGGTCAGTTCGGCATGAGCGGCTTTGCTGGCCTGATTGCGGTGATGGGGATAGCTGGCTATCTGATGGCGAGCCGCAAACCCGCCGTCACCGTCAGCCTGGGCGAGCGCATTCCGTTTCATCGCGTCTTTTCCCGCGTCTGGCTCTACGGTCTGGCGCTGGGCTTCGGCACCATCGGCTTTGGCGTGATTGCCACCTTCATTACCCTCTACTTTGCCAGCCGCAACTGGCAGGGCGCGGCCTATGCGCTGACGCTGTTCAGCCTGGGCTTTGTGCTGGTGCGTCTCGGCTTCGGGCGCTTTATCACCCGCTTTGGCGGACTGCGCGTCTCGCTGTTCTCGTTTCTGCTGGAGTGTGTGGGACTGCTGCTGATCTGGCAGGCGGACAGCGCCTGGCTGGTGGGGGCAGGGGCGTTTCTGACCGGCAGCGGTTTTTCGCTGGTCTTTCCGGCCCTGGGGGTGGAAGCCGTTAAGCGGGTTGAGCGTCAGGATCAGGGATCGGCGCTCGGCACCTACTCCGCCTTTCTCGATCTGGGGCTGGGCTTAACCGGCCCGGTGGCGGGACTCTTTATCGGACACTGGGGCATGCAGTCGGTCTACCTCGCGGCGGCGGTCATGGTCCTGGGTGCGCTGCTGATTACCCTGCGGCTCTGCGCTCAGCAGCGGCTCACCAGCGGGTGAGCCGCCGGGTCATCAGAAACGGGTAAACAGCCAGTAGAGCAGGGCGGAGAGCAGAACGGAGACCGGCAGGGTTAAGACCCAGGCAACGGCCAGGTTGCGCAGCGTGGCAAGCTGGAGGCCGGAGCGATTGGCCGCCATGGTGCCCGCCACGCCCGAGGAGAGCACATGGGTGGTGGAAACCGGCAAACCGAAACCGTCTGCCGCGCCAATGGTCGCCATCGCCACCAGCTCGGCACTGGCGCCCTGCGCATAGCTGAGATGGGTTTTGCCGATGCGTTCTCCCACCGTGACCACAATCCGGCGCCAGCCCACCATCGTGCCAAGCCCCAGCGCAATCGCCACCACCACTTTTACCCACATCGGAATAAAGCGGGTGGCGCTGTCGAGTTCGCTTTTCACGGCTTTCAGATTGCGTTCCGTCTCCTGCGGCAGCGTGACCTTTGCGGTCTGCAGATGCTTGATCGACTCTGATGCCAGATACATCTGGTTGCGGGTGTTGGTCACCGCCTGGGCGGGGATGTTATCCATCGAGCCATAGCGGCGAATCTCATCACCCACTTCATTGAGCGTCATCGCCAGCGCCGGTAACACCTCGCTGTTCATCCGGTTGCTGCCGACAAAACCGGTCAGCACGTCGCGGGCCGCCGGAGGGTGTGCCGCCGCCGGTTGCAGCTGGCGCAGCTGATGCGCGGTGACTTCGGTCAGCGCCGCCACGCGCGGGATCTGGTCGGCGGGCAGCGATCGGTTCAGGGCGTAGGCGATCGGCATGGTGCCGACCAGGATCAGCATAATCAGCCCCATCCCTTTCTGCCCGTCGTTAGAGCCGTGTGCAAAGGAGACGCCGGTACAGGTCAGGATCAGCAGGCCGCGGATCCAGACCGGCGGCGGCTGATCGCTCTGTGGCGCACGGTAAAGCTGGCGATTGCGGATAAAACGTTTCATGACCCACAGCAGCAGCCCGGCACAGACGAAACCCACCACCGGCGAGAGCAGCAGGGCATAGCCCACCTTCAGCGCCTGATCCCAGTCCACGCCGCTCAGGCCGTTGCGCCCGTGCAGCATCGCGTTGGCGACGCCGACGCCGATGATGGAGCCAATCAGGGTGTGGGAGGAGGAGGAGGGCAGGCCAAAATACCAGGTGCCGAGATTCCAGATAATGGCGGAAAAGAGCAGTGCATAGACCATCGCGAAGCCGTTGCCGCTGCTGGCCTGCAGGATCAGCTCCACCGGCAGCAGCGAAATAATGCCAAACGCCACCACCCCGCTGGAGAGCAGCACGCCCATAAAATTACAGAAACCGGACCAGACCACGGCGACGCCGGGCGTCAGCGAATGGGTATAGATCACCGTGGCGACGGCATTGGCGGTGTCGTGAAAGCCATTGACGAACTCAAAGCCGAGCGCAATCAGCAGCGCCAGGCCCAGCATAAAGAAGGGCAGGAGGCTGGTGACCGGCATGTTGGTCTCTTCAACGTCACTGATCAGGTTGAGACCGGCGAACGCGAGACCCGCGACCAGCAGAATAAAAAACAGCGGTTTACTGAAGCGACTGCCTTTGCCACTGAAATCGGGGCGGCCCCGGACGGATGAGGGGAGACTGTTTTCGCTCATGGTGTACCTCATGTGGCGGATAGCGGATGCTGATTTGCACCGGGTTATCGCTGTGTGATACGCGCTTTCTATGACAGAAAAATGATGGGCAGGCAGGGAATTTAGCCGGAGAGGGCGGGTCGGGCGGTGTAGCGCGGGCAATAAAAAAGCCAGCGACAGGCGCTGGCTTCTGACAACAGGCGGTCCGTTACGAATTGTTATTCGTTGCGGCAGCCGGGGCGGCCGGGGTCACCGGGGCCGCTTCTGTCGCAGGCTGCTGAGGCTGCGCAGCATCACTGCTGGCACCCTGAGGCGTCACCGGAGTCATTGGCTGCTCCTGAGGGGCGGCCTGTGAGTTTTCCGGCACCTGAACAGGCGCAGTCTGAACGTTGTTCTCCACACCGTTCACTTTTACCGGCATACCGGTTCGGCCCTGAATCGCGGCGTTAACCTGATCCTGATTGATGCTGCCATCAGCCAGCACTTTGGTCACGGCCTGAGTCAGCGTGATCGGCACCAGCTCACGGGAGTTGAACTGCTCTTCGGTGGTCGACAGCGGGTTATGCACTTCAAGGTAACGTGAACCGTCTGGCTCAACCGAGGCTTTCACCGGCTGGTCAACGAACTGAACGCGGGTGCCGACTGGCACATTCTGATAGAGCCACTTGATGTCATCCGCACGCAGACGCACACAGCCGTGGCTCACGCGCAGGCCGATACCAAAGTTAGCGTTGGTGCCGTGAATCGCATAGAGACGACCGATGTAGAGTGCATAGAGGCCCATCGGGTTGTCCGGGCCAGCCGGGAAGACGGCAGGCAGCGTTTCACCGCGAGCGGCGTAGTCGGCGTGCATCCCTTTGGTTGGCGTCCAGGTCGGGCCATCTTTTTTACGTTCAACCGCCGTGGTCCAGTTGATCGGGGTATCTTTACCGAGCTCACCGATACCAATCGGCAGGACAACCACGGTTTTGCTGCCTTTCGGATAGTAGTAAAGACGCATCTCGGCGCTGTTGATCACAATGCCTTCGCGCGGGGCGTCAGGCAGGATCAGCTGCTGTGGGATAATCATTTTGCTGCCGGCTTTCGGCAGATAAACGTCAACGCCCGGATTGGCTTCCAGCATGTTGCTGAGGCCCATCTGATACTGCGCCGCAAAAGCTTCCAGCGGCAATTTGCTGTCTTCAGGAACGGTAATTTCAATATTTTCCCCGATCAGACGGCTGTTAGCCGGCGGTAACGGGTAAACCACAGCAAAGGCTGACTGGCTGAACGCCGCCAGAGCCAGTGCGATTGAAGCGAAAGCGCGAATCATTTTCATATTTTACAAGTCTTTATCGCCCTGTTTCAGGCTGGTCAAAGTATCGAATTCATGCCGGCCAATGTGACCTGCTGCGCATTATATGTTCATTGATCTGATGTTGTGAATCAGGATTTTAACCTGACAGTAATACTTTACCTAAAACCGTGCAGAGATGAGCGCCTTTCGGGAAAAGAGGGCGCTGAAAACCGCGATGACTAAGGCTGCCACTGGGTCTGTTCGCCGCTGAGTTTCCGGTTCAGGAAAAAGGCGGCGCTGATTAACGCCAGGTGCGTCAGCGCCTGCGGCGTATTGCCCAGCGCATGGCCGTGGCTGTCAAACTCCTCGGCGTAAAGACCCAGCGGATTGGCGTAGCTCAGCAGCTTCTCAAACTCAAAATGCGCCTCCTGTATCCGGCCTGCGCGTGCCAGGCACTCTACATACCAGAAGGAACAGGCACCGAAAGAGCCTTCCCCTCCCTGCAGGCCATCGGCCGGGGTTTCATGAATATTGTAACGCCGCACCATGCCATCGCTGACCAGGTCCTTTTTGATCGCGTCCAGCGTAGAGAGCCAGTCCGGGTCAGTGGCACCGACAAAGCGCACCAGCGGCATCAGCAGCATGGAGGCGTCGAGATAGTCGCCGTGACGTGTGGAGGTGAAGTGCCCGCGCTCCTCGTTCCAGAAATTGGCCCAGATATCTTCGCGGATCTTACGCCGCGCCTCATCCCAGCGCTGATAGGGCATCGGCAGCGATCGCTTCATGCCCAGACGCAGCGCGCGGTCCATCGCCACCCAGCACATCAGACGGGAATGCAGGAAATGTTCCGGTTCACCACGCATCTCCCAGATCCCGGCATCGGGCTGATCCCAGTTCTCGCTCAGCCAGTCGATCATCTTCACTACGTGCTCCCAGCCGCGCTGAGAGATCGCCTCGCCATATTTATTGGCCAGATAGATCGCATCCATCAGCTCGCCATAGATGTCGAGCTGGGTCTGCTGCCAGGCATCGTTGCCGATGCGCACCGGCCGGGAATCGCCGTAGCCGGAGAGGTTGAGCAGCTCCATCTCATGCAGTTCGGTGCCGCTGTCCAGCCGGTACATCACTTGCAGGCGCATCTCGTCGTGATGGCTGTTCTCGACGCAGCGGCCCACCCACTCCGTAAAGTGTTTGGCTTCATCGGTATAGCCCAGCCGCATCAGGGCATACATACTGAATGAGGCGTCGCGGATCCAGGAGGCGCGGTAGTCCCAGTTGCGTTCACCGCCCAGCTCTTCGGGCAGTCCAAAGGTTGCCGCCGCCGCAATGGAGCCATACTGATGGGAGGTGAGCAGCTTCAGCACCAGCGCGGAGCGCTGCACCATTTCACGCCAGCGTCCCTGATAGGTGCTCTTTGCGCTCCAGCGGCGCCAGTAGTTGAGGGTATCTTCAAAGCAGTGTTCGGTCGCCAGCGCTTCGATATGCGCATCGTCGACGCTGCCAAATTCAAACTGCGCATGTTCGCCCGGCTGCAGGGTAAAGACGGCGGTCGCGCTCTCATCCTCCAGCGTCATGACGACGCTGGCGGCGAGGCGCAGCGAGGGCTGACCTTCGGCATGAAAATCGATACAGCCGTGATGGGCCTCCGCGCGCGTCTGCGCCCGGGCGTAGTCGTGACGTGGTGAACAGCGCAGGGTAAAGGTCGCGCTGCCGCGTACCATTTTGACCCGCCGGATCAGGCGCGGCAGCTTCTCCCTGTCATCGCAAATCGGCATATAGTCGGTAATTTCTGCGACCCCCTGCTCATCCAGCCAGCGGGTCTGCAGAATATTGGTGTCGGGCAGGTAGAGCTGCTGACGGCGCGCATCGGGCCAGTCCGGCGAGAGGGAGAAGAGGCCGGCATCGTCGCTGTCGAGCAGGGCAGAGAAGACCGACGGGCTGTCGAGTTCAGGCCAGCAGAGATAATCAATCGTCCCGTCATTCGCCACCAGTGCACAGGTGCGGAGATCGCCAATGACGCCGTGCTCTTCAATCTTACGTTTTACCTTACTCATGCTCATCTCCCTGTCAGTGTGCTGTTAACTATAGCTGAGCATGCCGATGCGGCTTCGTTTGGAGAGCTGTCAGCGCTTATTGATCGGCCCGACGGTTATGCCAGCGCCGGATCACCCAGCGCAGGACAAAGGCGAACACCACCGCACCCACCAGCCAGAGCAGATGTTTCAGATGCTGATCGAGTTTATGCAGCCACGGCGCGATAATGCCGCCCGCAAAATAGCCCAGCGTGACAAAGATCAGCGCCCAGATGGCCGCACCGATGATATTGAGGATAAAAAATTTCATCGGATTGAGGCGGCTGGCCCCGATGATGATGGGACCAATCAGGCGAAAGCCATACATAAAGCGCACGCCGATCACAAACAGGCTAGGACGGCGTTTAATCAGGCGGTTCGCCTTCACCACCTTATCCTGATGCTTTTTAAAGCGGCGCAGGATGCGTGTTCCCCAGCGGCGGCCAACCCAGTAGAGCAGCTGGTCGCCGATGATCCCGCCGCCCATCGCAGCCAGCACCACGCCCGCATAGTGCAGCAGCCCTTCATGGGCAGCCACGCCGCCCAGTAAGGTAAATGTCTCCCCCTCGGCAATACAGCCAATCAACAGTGCCAGATAACCGTACTGCGTAATTAATGCGTTGATATCCAGATGCAAAGTGACACTCCCTGTTCGGTGGCTGTTTCTTCAAGTCTATACGCGAATTGGCTTCGCTTCCGCCCGGGCCGCGCGGGTGCGTTTATTTCTGCTGTTTTTTTGTCCGGTCGCCACGAAAGTTTTGCTGCCGTTTATACTTGAGAAGACGCTGCCCCCAAAGACGCATGCTCATCGGGCGGCCCACTGCATCAGAGGAGTGACTGTATGAACCATGTCTGGGGACTTCTGGCGCATCCGAATCAGGAAATGCGTGACATTAAGCAAGAGAATGAGAGTGTATCGCACCACTATACCCACCATGTTCTGCTGATGGCGGCGATCCCGGTGATCTGCGCCTTCATCGGGACCACTCAGCTGGGGTGGAACCTGGGCGAGGGGCGATATGTGCAACTTAATCTGGCGACCGGGCTTGGGCTCGGGATCCTGTTCTATCTGATTATTCTCGGTGGCGTCGCGGTGATGGGGCGGGTGATCCACTGGATGGCACGTGATTATCCGCAGCGGCCCGGCGTGCAGCGCTGTACCGTCTTCGCGGGTTATGTGGCGACACCGCTGTTTCTCAGCGGGCTGGTGGCGCTCTATCCGCTGGTCTGGCTCTGCGTGCTGGCGGGTGCGCTGGCGCTGCTCTACACCGGCTACCTGCTCTATATCGGCATTCCGCTGTTTCTGAACATCGATCGTGAAGAGAGCCTGCGCTTCTCCGGTTCTACCCTGGCGATCGGCGTGCTGGTGTTTGAAGTGTTACTGGCCCTGACCGTGGTGCTGTGGGGATATGGTCCCCGCCTGTTCTAGACAACCGCTGCCGCCGGCCTGGCGGCAGTTTTCTTTTTACGCCCGGATACACTCTCCCCAGGAAATTTCTTAACCTTCCGCGTATGATGCTGCTGCCAGCCCGCGCGCCGACGTGACTGAGGCGGGCGGCCTGTGTCTCTCTGGCACAGTACATAACACCAACCGGGTTTTTCTACGATGTCTGCAAAAATTCGTTCCAGCCTGCTTTCGCTGGCACTGCTCGTTTCCGGGCAGATTGTTTCACTTCCGGCTCAGGCGACCACCTCCCTGTCGCAGCTTACGCCTATTGCTCAGCCGCAGATTGCCTCTGGCAGTGCGATGATTGTCGACCTCACCAATAATAAAGTGCTCTTCTCCAGTCACCCGGATCGGGTCAGGCCGATTGCCTCTATCACCAAGCTGATGACGGCGATGGTGGTACTGGATGCGCACCTGCCGATGAACGAGATGTTAACCGTCGATATCAGCCAGACGCCGGAAATGCGTGGCGTCTTCTCACGCGTGAAGCTCAACAGCCAGATCAGCCGCCGCAACATGCTGCTGCTGGCGCTGATGTCCTCGGAGAACCGCGCTGCCGCCAGCCTGGCTCATGCCTATCCGGGCGGATACAACGCCTTTATCCGGGCGATGAATGCCAAAGCGCGGTCGCTGGGCATGAAACAGACCCGCTACGTGGAGCCGACCGGCCTGTCGACGCAAAACGTCTCCAGCGCCCAGGATCTGGTCAAATTACTTAAGGCGACGCGCGAATATCCGCTGCTCGGCGCACTCAGCACCACCAAAGAAGAGACGGCCGTGTTTGCCCATCCGAGCTATGCACTGCCGTTCCGAAACACCAACCATCTGGTCTACAAAAATGACTGGCATATCCAGCTGACCAAGACCGGGTACACCGACGAGGCGGGGCACTGCCTGGTGATGCGCACCATGATCAACAATCGTCCGGTGGCGCTGGTGGTGCTGGATGCCTTCGGCAAATATACCCATTTCGCGGATGCCAACCGTCTGCGTAGCTGGATCGAGACCGGCAAAGCCGCGCCGGTGCCTGCGGCTGCGCTGGCGTACAAAAAGCAGAAGTCGGGCCAGGTCGCCAGCAACGGGGACAGCAGTGCCGGCGTGGAGTAAAGAGAGCAGAGAACGTCTGCTGTGTTACCCGGCGTTGTCTGCTGTCTGAGCAGACGCGCCGGGCGAGCCGGGCAGCGGCGTAACGCGCGCGGTCTGCCCGGAATTAGCCCGAAAAATACCCGTTATTCCTATATTGCCATCCCTTGCAAAGTCCTACACTACGCGCGACTGGCGAGGGACGATCGCCTGATATAAGCTGCCGGAATTTTACTCATATGTTTATAAGATCCTTTTTTGCATGGTTAATGCTGACGCTGGTGGCGTTTGCCCCGGCGGTGACGCAGGCGGCGGATGATATCACCGCGGCGGCACAGGAACAGGAACAGGATGCCCAGCCGAAGCTGAATGCTTCGGTTGAACTGCCGAAAATGCAGAAGATCCTCGATAAGATTAAGAGCCAGGTGTCAGGCGACGCGGGCGAAAACAAACTGAATCAGCTGAATGAGATGGCGCTGGAGCTTTCCGGCAATGCCGACACGCTGGGTCAGGCGCTGATCCCCGATCGCCAGCAGCTGGAAGCGCAGTTGCAGGTGCTGGGTCCGGCCCCCAAAGCTGACAGCGGGGTAAAAGAGACGCCGGAGGTGACGCGCAAGCGAAACGCGCTGGAGAGTCAGAAAAGCAAACTCGACGACCAGATCAAGCAGGCAGAGGGCATTAAAAATGGTGCCTTAACGCTGTCGTCGCAGATTGTTAACCTGCGCCGTGACCAGCTGAAAAGTCAGCTGGCGCTCAACTCCGGTACCATTCTCGGTGCGCGTTTCTGGTCTCCCCTGACCAACAGCCAGGACCTGGACGGTGAGAAGATCGGCGAGTTTCTGCAGGAGCTGCAGGACACCGCGGCGCTCTCCTGGGAGCCGGGCTGGCGGATAGGCAGTACGCTCTGGCTGCTGGCGGCGCTGCTGGTGATGACGGTAGGTCGTCGCTACAGCGAGGAGTTTCTCGCCTGGGTCAGCATTCATAAAATGCCGGAAGGCAAACTGCGCCGCAGCTTCCTGGCGGCCGCGATTGCCCTGACCACGCTGGTGGCGGTGGTACTCACCTTTAACTTTATCGCTCTGGCGTTTACCCGCCGCGATGAGGTCTCGGAAAATGTGCAGGACTTTGTCGACCGGCTGGTTCAGCTCAGCGTCTTTTGTGGCCTGATCGCCGGACTGGGGCGTGCGTTTCTCTCTACGCGGCGGCCGAGCTGGCGTTTGCCCACCATCTCCAATGAAGTGGCGCTGGCGCTCAAACCGTTCCCGCCCATTACCGCGGTGCTGGTGTTTATCTTCCAGACGGTGGAGGCCTTTAACTACAGCGTCGGCACCAGTCTGAATACCACCATTTTCGCCAACGGCCTGACGGCGCTGCTGATAGGCAGTACCGCGCTGGCCATCAGCATGCGAACCAACCGCGTTCGTCGTCGCATGACGCTGGCAGGCACGCCGCCGGAAGCCCGCTCTACGCTGGTCGGGCTGATCCAGCTGGGGCTGACCCTGACCGCGCTCGCGATCCTGATCTCGCTGCTGGTCGGTTATGTCACGCTGGCACGCTTCCTGAGTTATGAGGTGATCTGGTGTGGCCTGCTGTTTGGCTCCTTCTACTTCCTGAGCCATCTGCTCAACGATGGCTGTGAGAGTCTCTTTTCGACCAGCAACGCAACCGGCCGCCGCATTCAGAGTTCGCTCAACATCAATGAGCGTCATCTGCAGCAAACCGCCACGTTGCTGACGGCGATTGGTAAGACCATCCTGGTGCTGTTTGTGGCGCTGGCGCTAGTCAACGGGACGTTTGCCTCATCAACGCCGATTGAGCTGCTGCAGAAGGTGATTGAGTTCTGGGGCGGGAAAGGGCTGGAGTCCCTGAATATCGTTCCGGCACACATGGTTAATGCGCTGATCTGCCTGATTGTCGGCATCTATGTGCTGCGCTCGGTGCGCCGCTGGCTCGACACCGACTTCCTGCCAAAAACCACCATGGACGTGGGGATGCGGGTGTCGCTGGTGACGCTGTTCAGCAACATCGGTTACGTGCTGATCATCCTGCTGACCCTGTCGATCATGGGGCTGCAGTGGAACAAGCTGGCCTGGATCGTCAGTGCGCTGTCGGTCGGTATCGGTTTCGGCCTGCAGGAGATCGTGAAGAACTTTATTTCGGGTCTGATTCTGCTAACCGAGCGGCCGGTGAAGGTGGGCGATCTGGTGACCATCAGCGGCATCGAAGGGGATATCCGCCGGATTAACGTGCGTGCCACCGAGATCCAGCTGGGTGACAAATCCACGGTCATCGTGCCGAACTCGCAGTTTATCTCGCAGAACGTGCGCAACGCCACGATGGGCAATGCGCAGGGGGTGGTGACAATTACTCTGACCTTCCCGCTCAACATCGATCCGGTGAAAGTGCGCGATATTCTGCTCGATGTTTACAACGAAAACGAACGCATTCTGGAGACCCCAGAGCCGTCTGTTTCGTTTAAAGATCTGACCCAGCAGGGCATTGTGCTGAGCGTGACCGGTAACGTGGCCGGACAGCGCCAGATTTCCGGCGCCAAAAGCGATCTGTTGTTCGATATTCTGACGCGCCTGCGTAAAGAGGGCATCCTGCTTTCCACACCGCAGACCATGATTATCGAACGCCGTCAGCAGCCGGATGCGGAACCCGAAGAGAAGCTGGTTTAAGGCAAAAGGGCCGGGTTTTATCGGCCCTGATCGTCGTTCCTCGAGCGCAGCGAGGCGAGGAGGCGATCCTCTGCTCTGTCCGGGCGATTGTGCGCGAACGGCTGCCAGTATTCATGGACGACGGGAACCTGCACCGATTCGCCTGCGCCAAGGCCGGTGAACTTCTCTGTCGGCTCCAGCCGGGTTAAACCGCCGACAAGGTGGGTCATTCTGAACTGGTCATGATCGACCCGCAGCCTCTGGTGGACGTTGCTCAGGTAGAGGGCCCAGTGCCGGTCCGTCAGGGCCGGGCCGTTGTTGGTCAGGGTAAGGGTGGCGCGATTGCAGGCGGCGAAGTCGCCACCCACTGCGGCACAGTCGGTGCCATGAAGGGCAGCCTGATTATCGTTGACCTGACAGGTGAGCCTGAAGTGACGGATTGGATTCACTCCCCGCTGAACTGAGGCGCTGCCGTAAGCTGAGGATGTAAGGCTCAGCAGCGTGAGCGCCATAAGGTATCGCTTTAACATCATGATTCATCCCTGCTGAAACGGATAGGGCGCTATCCGTGAGGATTAGCGCTGCCTGAATAAGGCATTCTCTCTTTTTCTGTTATTTTTCAACGGCACTCTATTTTCCGGCTGACGGATGATCAATTGGCAGGGCAATCTTTTGTGAGATATTACGCAGAACAGAATCGCTTTATAAATAATCAGGGAGAATATCAGAAAGGAGGTTAACTGTTTTTAATGCGGATGTTATCTGAATAGCCTTAATCAGCCCGCCGGCTCTGATGAGCAGGCGGGCCGGTTAGCCGATTACGGCTGCTTTACGGCCCAGCCTTTTTGCTTGCTGGTTTTGCCGATGCCGGGATTAAAGCTGTTGGTGGGATCGAGCTGGCGATAGAAGGCCGCCAGCTGAGGTTTCGCCTGATAGAGATGGCCCACATTGTGCTCGGCGGGGTATTCCGCGCCGCGCGCCTGCAGAATCTCCAGCATCTGCGCTTTCAGGGCGTGCACGTCGACACCTTTTCTGACGATGTAATCCTGATGGAAGACGTGACAGAAGAAGTGACCATAATAGAGGCGATGGCTCAGCGAAGCGCGGATCGCTTCAGGCAGCGTTTCAAACCAGTCAGCATCGTTGCGACGCAGGGCGATATCCAGCGCCAGGATATCCTCGACCTCGTCAGCGTGCACCGCGTGATAGCGCACGGCCGCCCCTGCAGCCGCGAACCGATGCAGAAAAGCGTGCGCCCCCTCTTTGCCTTCACACTCAAAGAATTCGCCTCCGCCTTCACGGAAGTAGTCGCGCAGGTAGTTACGCGCTTCCGCAACGCCTTCACCAGACATCTTCAGCATCAGATGATGTTCATATCTGTCGCGATACTGCTTCATGCGTTTGGGCAGATGCGCCGGGAACAGCCGGCTCAGGCGCTGCATCAGGCGGTCGGTGAAGTGCGGTTTAACGAAGGCGAGTTTGTTCAGCCAGGCATCGACCCGCCCCTTCAGCGTGAAGAACAGCGGCATTTTGTCGGTGCCCAGCCTGTCGATCATCAGGAAGGTATCTTTGCCGTAGACCTCCGCAATGTCATAGATGTCGCGGTGCATATATTCACCCGCCACCGGCAGATGGGTGAAGTGCGCCAGAATGTGACGGCGGATATCGGTGAGGACGCCAGGCTCGTTGGTGCCGATATAGAACACCTGCTGCTGGGGTTCGCTGGCAAAGGTGTCCAGTCGCACGGCAAACACCGCCAGCTTGCCGGCACAGCCCGAGGCTTCGAACAGACGGCGCGCATCGGCGTTATAGCGGGCGGGCGTATCGGCATTCACGTCACGCACCCGGTCAGCATATTCGTGGTCAGAGGCGTGGCGGCCATCGTGCTGCACATCACCGGGCTGCCAGCGATCGTCATCCAGCCGGCCCAGAATCTCTTCCGGCGTGCTGCCTAACTCAATGCCCAGATGGTTCACCAGCCGCAGTTTGCCCTCCGCATCGATTCGGGCGAACAGGGCCATTTCACTGTAGGCCGGACCGCGTTTGATCAGCGATCCGCCGGAGTTATTGCAGATGCCGCCCAGGACCGACGCGCCGATGCAGGAGGAGCCGATCACCGAGTGCGGTTCGCGTCCCAGTGGCTTCAGCGCTTTTTCCAGCTGATAGAGGGTGCTGCCGGGGAAAGCCAGCACCTGCTGGCCGTTGTCGATCAGCTGCAGCTTATCCAGCCGCAGGGTGCTGACAATCACCAGCGGGCGGTCGTAGTCGTCGCCGTGCGGCGTCGAGCCTTCAGTCAGGCCGGTATTCGCCGCCTGCATCAGAATGATAACATCCGCCCTGACCAGCGTTTGCAGAACCCGCCAGAGCTCCAGCAGCGTTCCGGGAAACGCCACGGCCAGCGCATCCCCTTCGCCGGAGCGAAAGCCTTTGCGATAGCGGGCGGTCTGTTCAGGTTCAGTCAGCAGATGAGAGGGGCCGACGAGGCGGCGCAGGTCAGAAAGCAGGGCAGAGGTTGGTATCATGAGCAATTCCCTTGTCTTATCAGTGCGCCTTAACTGTAGCACGTCCGCTCATCTCCTCGCAGTGTGACAGCGGCAGGCTACCTGCTATTCTCATCTTGTGGCACACTGCCGCCTGTTAATACGATATTGCGCAGTTACTTAAGAGAACCCAACCTGATGAAATGGATTTACTCTGTTAGTCTCGCTGTTTCCCTCGCGATGCAACCGGCACTGGCTGAGACCGTGCCAGGTCACCACCCGATGACCGAACAGGCGCGGGATGCCTTCGTTAACCAGCTGCTGAAAAAAATGACGCTGGACGAAAAGATCGGTCAGCTGCGTTTGATCAGCGTCGGACCGGATAATCCCAAAGAAGCGATTCGCGACATGATTCAGAAGAGTCAGGTTGGTGCGATCTTTAACACGGTGACCCGCCCGGATATCCGCGCCATGCAGGATCAGGCGATGCAGCTCAGCCGGCTGAAGATCCCGCTCTTTTTCGCCTTCGACGTCATCCACGGCCAGCGCACCATTTTTCCTATTCCCCTGGCGCTGGCGTCGAGCTGGGATCTGGATGCGGTGAAAGAGGTCGGGCGCGTGTCCGCCTATGAGGCGGCCGACGATGGCCTGAATATGACCTGGGCACCGATGGTGGATGTCACCCGTGAACCGCGCTGGGGGCGGGGCTCGGAAGGGTTTGGTGAAGATACTTATCTCACCAGCGAGATGGGCCGCAGCATGGTGCAGGCGATGCAGGGTAAAAGCGCCGCCGATCGCTACAGCGTGATGACCAGCGTCAAGCATTTCGCGCTCTATGGCGCGGTCGAAGGCGGCCGGGATTACAACACGGTGGATATGAGTCCGCAGCGCATGTTCCAGGACTATCTGCCGCCTTATAAAGCCTCTCTGGATGCGGGCAGCGGCGGCGTCATGGTGGCGCTGAACTCCATTAATGGCGTACCGGCGACGGCGGACAGCTGGCTGCTGAAGGATCTGCTGCGCGGTCAGTGGAAATTCAAAGGCATTACCATCAGCGACCACGGCGCCATTAAAGAGCTGATTAAGCATGGCGTCGCCAGCGATCCGCAGGACGCGGTGCGCATCGCCCTGAAGTCGGGCGTCGACATGAGCATGAGCGACGAGTATTACAGCAAATATCTGCCGGATCTGGTGAAGCGCGGCGAAGTCAGCATGGCCGAAATTGATGATGCGGCGCGTCATGTGCTCAACGTCAAATATGATATGGGGCTGTTCAACGATCCCTACAGCCATTTAGGGCCGAAAGAGAGCGACCCGCAGGACACCAACGCGGAGAGCCGTCTGCATCGCGCCGAAGCGCGCGACGTAGCGCGCAAGAGTATCGTGCTGCTGAAGAACCGGCTGGAGACGCTGCCACTGAAGAAATCGGGCACCATTGCGCTGATCGGGCCGCTGGCCGACAGCCAGCGCGACATTATGGGCAGCTGGTCCGCGGCCGGCGTGGCGAAACAATCCGTCTCGCTGCTGCAGGGGATGCGCAACGCCACCGAAGGCAAAGCGACGCTGCTCTATGAGAAGGGCGCCAACGTTTCCGATAATAAGGGCATTCAGGACTTCCTGAACCTCTATGAACCGGCGGTTTCCATCGACACGCGTTCACCGCAGCAGATGATCGATGACGCGGTCGCCAAAGCGAAGCAGGCGGATGTCATCGTTGCCGCCGTGGGTGAAGCGCAGGGTATGGCCCACGAAGCCTCCAGCCGCAGCGACCTGGTGATCCCGCCGAGCCAGCAGAAGCTGTTGGCCGCGCTGAAAGCCACCGGCAAACCGCTGGTGATTGTGCTGATGAACGGACGCGCATTGTCGGTGGTGAATGAAGATCGTATGGCCGATGCGATGCTGGAGACCTGGTTCAGCGGGACGGAAGGCGGTAACGCCATCGCCGATGTCCTGTTTGGCGACTATAACCCGTCGGGCAAGCTGCCGGTCTCCTTCCCGCGTTCCGTGGGGCAGATTCCGATCTACTATAACCATCTGCCCACTGGCCGGCCTTACAACTTTGCTAAGCCGAACAAATATACGTCGCACTACTATGATGCGGTTAACGGCCCGCTCTATCCGTTTGGTTACGGCCTGAGCTACACCCGCTTTACCGTGTCTCCGGTGAAAATGTCGTCGCCGACCATGCCGCGTAACGGCAGCATCGAAGCCAGCGTGACGGTGACCAACAGCGGTCAGCGCGACGGTGCGACGGTGGTGCAGATGTATCTCAACGATCCGGTCGCCTCCATCAGCCGTCCGGTGCAGGAGCTGCGTGGTTTCAAACGCATCATGCTGAAAGCGGGCGAGTCTCAGACCGTGACCTTTAAGATCGACGTCGATGCGCTGAAGTTCTGGAACCAGCAGATGCAGCATGTGGCGGAGCCCGGCAAGTTCAACGTGATGATTGGACTCGATTCCGTTCGTACTCAGGATGCGCAGTTCAACTATCTGTAACCGCCCGCCTTTCTCCTGTGAAAGGGGGTGCGGCGCGTCGTTAGCGTCCTGCTACGGCGCGCCGCGTCATTTCACTATCAGAGCCACCATGATAAATCTGCGAGACCGTATTCAGCAGCAGGTCTTTCGCCTTAACGGCCTGTCGATGAATGAGTTTGACCTCTCCCAGCCGCCTGGCGATCCCGGCCTGTTTGGCCCGGACAGCGTAATCTGGCGCGTTCACGGCGACTTCACCTCCATGATGTGCGGCGGGATCAGCGCGCTGCTGTTGCAGATGCTGCATCCGGCGGCGCTGGCGGGCGTCTGGGATCACTCCAATTTCCGCGAAGATATGATGGGCAGGCTGCGGCGTACCAGTCAGTTCATCGCCGTAACCACCTACGGTAATCAGCAGGATGCGCAGACGCTGATCGACCGGGTGAAACGCATTCACCTTAAAGTCAGCGGCGTCGACAGCGAAGGCAAACCCTATGCCGCCAGCGATCCGCATCTGCTGACCTGGGTGCATGTGGCGGAGACCAGCCGTTTCCTGGCGGCCCATCTGCGCTACAAAAATCCCCACCTCACGCGCGCCGAACAGGATCGGTACTATCAGGAAGCGGCGCTCATTGCTGAGTCGCTGGGCGCGGAGCGGGTGCCGAAAAGCGTCGTCGATGTGGCGGATTATCTGCAGCAGATGCGTCCGGAATTACGCTTTGATGCGCGCACCGCTGAAGTGACGCGACTGCTGATGAATGCGCCAGCCCCGAGCTGGCAGGCGAAGCCGGTGATGAAAGTGATGCTGATGTCGGGGTACGGGCTGATGCCAGCATGGGCGCAGGCGATGTCCGGCCGTGAGACAGGGCGCTTTCAGCAGGCGATGATTGATCGAAAGATTAATGCGATTGCGGTCGGGTTGCGCTGGTCGATTCAGAGAGGAGCCTGGTATCGGGCGATGGTGAGGATGGGGAGGGAGGTAAGGTGAGAGGTTCACCAGAAAAAGCGGGTTATTGCCGTTTATAAGAAGATCATCTAACCGTAGTCGTTAATAAAAAGTTTTAAGTAAAGGCTTTCGTTCAGACGGTCATTTAAATGGCGTTAGCCACCTCTGACTGATAGTAAAGATAGTAATGTCCGTTTTTGCCAACAGAGCAAGTTGCCGCTTGAGAAGCAAACACGTATATAATTGCGTTAGAATGACTGCACGTTTTAAAGATGAAAGGTAGTGCACTATGATAGTTAGTGAATCAGATCTGTTGAAGTCGGGCTTTACTGATGCTGATTTGAAAAAAATCAAAAATAATCTTGAAAGCTACGGTGGTACGCTGGATGAGGCTGTAGTGGATTTAAAAAACAGATTCAGAGTGCTATTGTGGATTGTTTCCGCCTGCACGCTCGTATTTATATTTCTTCTCAGTTTCTCAACTAAGCCATACATCTTAGGCGGTGGCCTGTCACTGCTTATCGGGATAGTCTTAGTGACGTTTATTCAACCGCCAGTTCTGGCCTGGAAGTCATGGCGCTACTGGCGGTTGAAAAAGGCTTAGTGTCATCGGTTACTTACGCTGAGTAAATCGAATGTCACCTTAGCTGTTACACCCCAGCCGATTATTTTCATGGTCAGCTTTGGGCGACTTATGGTGTCAATTTCACGAGTGTAATCACGGGCCATCCATCTGTATAGTCGCCATGCGCCGGGCTTTCTCGCCAGCCCCCAGACGCTGTAAATACTGGCTGAAAGCGTTGCCATATTGTAAAAAGCCAGTCCTGACTCTGCTTTAAATCCCATGAATTTCGCAGCCTGCATTACACCATCGGCAAACATACCTTCTGTTTGCACGTCAGACAGGCTGGTAATAAGTTCTTTGGACAGGCCATTAAGCCCGTCCACAACGAGAACGGCACCAGCCAGTACGCCGACAGGTGTCATTGTCGAGATCATCAAACCACCGCCGACAACAGCAAAACCTGAAATCACGACACGAACAGCGGAAATCAAGTAACCCACAATTTTGTTGTTTTCACGCAAAAATTCTACTTTGGCGTAGAGTTCTGCTGTCCTGGAACGCAATAATCGCCCCTGCTCTTCAAGGTTCTCTGTTTCAGATCTGAGGTTCCTGACGCACTCCAGGCATTCTTCATCAGACTTAGCCTGACGGGCAGCAGTGAACTGCTTGTCGATAACCGATTTTATTTCCTGAACAAATTGTATACGGGTAAGCCCATCCTTGAGATGGAAAGCAGACAGCCTATTAGCTGTTTTGATTAGCTTTCTGGCTTCAAGGTTGACCATTGTTTCAGCCCAGGCTTTATTCCTCCCACCCGAGCGCATCATTTCAAGCAAGACTGCGTCCATTTTTATCTCCCTATGCATCGCATCTTCGATAATACTCTTTGATTATTAGCTGTAAACAGCGGCAGGTTGCTCCGTCGGTCATCAGCAGGGGTAATAATAAGCAGCGTACCCTGACCGTCATTATTGAACAGGATGCGCGCAACGCCTGTTTTTACATCTGGCTCACCGACCTGTTCCTTAGTCAGTATGCGGTGTGCGTCTGCTGGCTACGAAATTAAAGGGGTACTGATAATGCGCTTTATTTTACCTGTTTTTATTTTTGTTTTTTGTGTCATCGCCATATCAAAAGCTATTGCTCTCATCGTGCCTGTAGAGTTCTTTTATGCCATTGCAGATGTTTTTCATATCAATGGCGATGAGGCAATCCCCGACTTTGTACTCACAGCCAATATCGTTGTTTCTGTCCTGATGTCTGTTGCGCTTTTATGGATGCTGAAACGTATTTTCAGAAAGCATTGAGCAGGGTTGTACACGTACCTGCACGCGTTTTCATTGTGCTGATTTTATCACCCGACAGAGTGTGGTTTAGTAAACAGCCGAAGCTCCCTCTCTGTTTTCCCCGTTTTATCCTCAATAAAGGAGTCAGAATAATGGAACATCACTACACATCGCGCATCTTCTGGACCGGCAATCTGGGAACGGGGACGTCGGGTTATAAAGCGTATGCAAGGACGTGGGATATCGCCATCAGCGGGAAAGAGGTCATCCATTGCTCCAATGATCCCCTGCTGGGTGGCGACGCCAGTAAAATGAATCCTGAAGACCTCCTGATATCCTCTCTTTCGGCATGCCATATGCTCTGGTATCTGCATCTGGCTTCCGATGCCGGGATCACGGTTCTCGGCTATGAAGACTCTCCCTTAGCGACAGGTGAAATATCAAAAGGCGGGGCGGGGCGCTTTATTTCGGCGGTGCTGAGACCGACGATCACGGTAGCAGAGGGGACAAATCTTGATGCAGCCACGGCTATTCACCATAAGATCCATAAAGTCTGTTTTATCGCCAGATCGGTGAATTTTCCTGTCTCCTGTGAACCAGAATTTATCATCCGTCAGGCGTAGAACACGCATCTGTGCCTGTTCTGAAACGTCGCGGTTTTTACTGATTTCACACCGCGACTTTTCTTCATCGCTCTCTTTCCCGTCTTCCGAAACGGGGCGTCCCTGAACCGCATCCTCTCTCCCGTTCCCGGTCATCAGTGCACCGCCGCTGAGCAACAGCTGGCTCTGAAGCGCGGCGTGTCCTGAAAGTAAAATATTTGTGATTAACATCGTATTTACATTAAGCGCCTCCTTTTTTTGCTGGCTGAACTTTATCCGCTGAGCCTATAGTGAATTTATTCAGTAAAACTGAGTTTTATCAGGCAAAACAATGCGGTTCGGGTCTGTTCACCTGTCCGCCACGCGAAAAAATGTCGGGATCTGATTTTAATCAGAAGGTTAAGAGGACGTTATGGAGATTGTTAATGCACCGCATCTGCCCGTTCGGGAAGCGTGGCTTGCGCGTCATCATGAAGAGGCGCTGATGCCCGGACTTCCGGTCGTGGATGCGCATCATCATTTGTGGGATCGCCAGTCAGGCCGCTACCTGGCACCGGAGCTCAGCCAGGATATCGAACAGTCCGGTCACCGGGTTCTCTCGACGGTGTATGTTCAGTGCCGCTCCATGCTGCGCCGTCACGGGCCTGAAGCGTTCAGACCCGTCGGAGAGGTCGAGTTTGCAGGCGGTTGTGCCGCGATGTTTGAAAGCGGTCACTATGGCGAAGCCGCAGGTTGTGAAGCCATCGTTGGCGGTGCCAGCCTGCTGGCTGGGGACGACCTGCTGCCCGTCGTGGAACTCATGCTGGCGCGATCGGGAGGACGACTGCGCGGGATGCGGAATCCGCTGGCCTGGCATCCTGATCCCCGCGTCAGCTCCAGTCCCGTCACGCCGCCTGCCGGTCTGGCGGCCAGTGACGCATTCCGGCGCGGAGCAGCCTGCCTTGCCCGCAACGGACTTTCGCTGGATGTCTGGGTTTATCACACTCAGCTCGATGAAATTGCCGGACTGGCCCGCGCGCAGCCCGATCTGTTGGTGATTGTGGATCACTGCGGCGGACCGATTGGAACGGGGCCTTATGCCGGTAAACAGGATGCCGTTTTTCAGGCGTGGAAAAAGGGGATTATCGCCCTAGCGGCGCTGCCCAACGTGCGCATCAAAATCAGCGGTTTTGGCATGACGGTCATGGGCTATCCCTTTGCACAACACGACACACCACCTGACTCCCTGACGCTCTCCCGGGCCTGGCAACCGCTGTTTGAAACGCTGGTTGAGGCATTTGGCGTGCAGCGCTGCATGTTTGCCAGCAACTTCCCGGTCGACAAAGGCATGTTCAGTTACGGTGTGTTCTGGAATGCCTGCAAAAGGCTGGCGGAGCAGGCTTCTGCGGCCGAACAGGCGCATCTCTTCTGGCGCACCGCGGCATCAACCTATCGCTTATCCTCCCTGGAGAATATGGATGAATATGAAATCAAAAGTGCATGAGGCGCATCCTCTCGATGCGGACGCCTCCGGTTCAGTGCTCTCCTATTCCTCGGCTGAAAAAAGGACCCTGGCGCTGGGCGGGTTAGGGTGGACATTTGAAAGCTACGACTCTTTTTTGCTCTCTCTGCTCTTACCCGTGCTGGGCGTGGTATTTGGCCTCGGCAAAACGGAACTTGGCGTGTTTATCAGCGCCACGGCTGGCGGGCAGATTATTGGCGGCATCCTGTTCGGGCTGGTGGCCGATAAAATCGGACGCGTAAGAACGGCCCTGATCTGCATCGCCATCTATTCGCTTTTCTCCGGTCTGCTGGCGTTTTCCCACAATCAGCAGATCTTTACCTTGCTGCGATTCTGCGGTGCGCTCGGGATGGGCGGGATGTGGACATCAGGCGCGGCGCTCATCGCTGAAACCTGGCGTCCGGAGCGCCGTGCGCGTGGCGGCGCACTGATGCAGATGGGGCTACCGGTGGGCGCAATCCTGGCGATTGGCCTGACGGCACTGGTCACGGCAATGACCGGGGGGCTGGAACACGGGGGATGGCGCTACCTGTTCATGATTGGCGCCTTACCGGTTTTTATCATGATGGTTATTGCGTACATTACGCCCGAATCGCCGGTATGGCTGGCGCGCCAGCAGGAACGCGCACAGCGGCAGACTAAAAAGGCCAGCGCCGGCAACACGAACATCAAAGGGTTGCTGCTGGCGTTTACCTTTATCTTCTTCATTCAGTATCTGTTCTGGGGGGTCTTCACCTGGACGCCCACTTACCTTCGTGAAGTAAAGCATCTCGATTTTCTTCACAGCCTGAAGTTTGTGCTGGCCCTGCAGACCGGTGCGATTGCGGGCTTCCTGGTGTTCTCACTCATGGCCGATAAATGGGGACGCCGGCCGATGTTTCTGCTCTATCTCCTGATCGGTGCGGTCGCGGTCGGATTATATCTGGTGACGACGCAGCCGCTGATTCTCATGGTGGCCATCTTTATGGCCGGTTTCGGGGTTAACGGTATTTTCGCCGGTTCCGGCCCCTTCCTGGCCGAGATTATTGGCGACACCCAGTCACGCGGCTTTCTGATGGGCCTGGCTTACAACGGGGGGCGTCTGGGCGGCTTTATCGCGCCGCTGCTCATCGGCTATGTGGCCAGCATTGGCGGCTTCACCGCCGGGCTGGCCACCACCGTGCTGGCCTTCGTCGCCGCGATGATTGTGGTCTGGATGGCACCAGAAACAAAAGGCGTTAAGCTGAAGTAAATCAACGGGCAGAGTCGTTCCGGAAGCGACCTTTGACGGGGAGAACAGATGTTCAGCATTTCAGAAGTCGATAAAGGAGATAGCGACCTGGTGCGCCTGGTCGGCGAACTTGATGCTTTTCAGCGCGAACTCTATCCGGCAGAAAGCAATCACTGTCTGGATCTCTCAACCGTCGGTGATGAGCAGCTGAAGTGCATCATCGTTCGTGATGAGCAGGGCTTGCCGGCAGGGTGTGGGGCCTTACTCTTTCAGGAGGCGGGCTTTGCAGAGATCAAGCGGGTTTATATCCGGCCGGCCTACCGGGGCAGGAAGCTCGGCGAGCAGATCATCGCCGCCATCGAGACGATAGCTTCAGAAAACCGTTCGCGCGAACTGCGGCTTGAAACCGGGATTCATCAGCAACCGGCTATCGCACTCTATCGCCGATGCGGGTACGCACTATGCGAGGCGTTCCCACCCTATATGCCCGACCCGTTAAGTCTGTTTATGCGCAAACGACTTTTATAAGGCCATCTCGCCACTCAAGCGCGCTGGCTTACGCTAACGCCATGGCAGCCTCTGATGTTGCTGATGCTGCTGCTGCTCATACCCGATCGCCGGAAAGGATGTCGCTTAGCAAATCATGGGGAAAAATGGTGTCGGCGGTGTCTCTGAGCTCTTCTGCTGTCCACCAGTGGTAATGCTGTATGACGCGCTTTTCATGTTGACTCCACCCTGAACAATCAATCTCTGTCTCTTCCGCACGAATGAGAAAGAAGCGCTCTTCAGCGAGCACGGTCTCTCCATCGGGCAGCGTCATCGGAAATGTTCGGGACGCGAAAGCCGCGCCTGCTGAGTGGCGAATCAGCCCGGTTTCTTCCCGCAACTCCCGTAGCGCGGCCTGCTCAAAGGTTTCCTGCGATTCAAGCCCACCGCCAGGTGTCGCCCAGTATGATCGGCCACTTAACGCATCATCGTGACGAGAAAAATAAAACAGCAGAACATGCTTTTCCGGTGACAGAACAATCAGGCGGGATGAGGGACGACGACGCATAAGACCTCCTTGCTGAAAACGCGGTAAACGAACTTTTCCTGCTATCTGAACATAAATGAGCGTCTTAATCGCCCGACAATGGCAGGATTATTTATCCCGGGTGTAAATAGTGATCGCAGGCCACTTTGAGACTATTACCCTTGTCTCCGCGTGCAGCAGTCACGATCCTGCTCTATTCTCGGGGAAAATGGATTCCTCCAGGCTTTGTCGAGGCACTATGACGTACAAATCCCTGATTGCTGAAGTCCACAATCAGCAGCGCACCCTCACCGCTATTGTCGAACAGGATGCGCGCACCGCCTATTTTTACATCTGGCCCACCGACCTGTTCCGCAGTCAGTATGCGGTGCGCGGCTGCTGGCTGCGAAACCTGCTGCCCGCACCGGCGCAGGAAGATCGCGAGGCGATGGAGCAGGGCATTGCGCCGCTGCTCAGCGCCGAGTATTGCCGTAACCTGGAAGCGGAGCCTGCACTGAATCCCGCCGGGCTGCAGGTTCTCTGGGAGCCGAGCGATGATGGCGCGGCGCTCTGGTATTACGGTCAGCTGCTGGCGGTGATCCCCGGCTGGAGTCTTTACCAGGATAAGCAGGTCAGCTTCTCTGCGGGCTGCATCAAAAAGAACCGGCTGACGGCCCCGCTGGGTTCGGCTTCGACCAATGACTACTATGCCCGTGCAGAGCAGCAGCGTCAGTTCTGGCGCGAATGGCACGATGGCAGCGAGTGGGACAAGGTTCAGCAGGATCTCATGGCCTGCTATCAGAGCCGCTTTGGCGAGTCGGTGAAATATTACGCGATCGATCAGGGGAGCTGGCCGCCGATGGCGATCTCCCAGCACTGGCATCAGGGCGTCTGGTACTTCCTGACCATTGGCATGAGCATCCGGCCGATGCCGCAGGTCGACTACCTATTTGATGAGCTGGCACCGCAGTATCGCCGTATCGAGCTGGGGATGGCGGTGGATGGCGAGGTCATGACCGAAGGCAATGCGGTGCAGATGGCGAGTGCTCTGGCGGAGTTTGTGCATCTGCCGTGGGCGCGCCTCACCTGGCTGGGGGAGGGGCATACGCTGGCATCAGAAGTCGCGCCGGTCGGCTTTGAGAGCTTCCTGCTGGCAAATGAGCTGGCCAGCGAACCGGCACAGTTTAAACTGCCCAAGCGCGATGGCGATCGTCCCACACTGCTCTGGACCACGCCGATCACCGAAGCCGAGCGGCAGTTCGCCCAGGCGGATGAGCATGGCGGTCAGAAGTTACGGGAATTGTTAACCGCTGGCGGCAGTAACCACATCTTCCGTCCGCGTCAGGAGGTTGTCGATTCAGAAGGCTAGGCCAGGCAAAACAGGCCTCTCCGCCCCTTCCCCGGCTCGGGCCGGGGAGGTGATAATCCCTCAATGAAATTAAATTTTCACAAAAATTAAACATTTATTAATTCTGTGATCCCGCTCACCTCAAGTTCCCCGTAAGCGAGCCGTTAACCCGGATCAGGCAATCGCGCCATACCAGGTTCAGGGGAACAAAGATGTTTAAAACAACACAATCCCGCTTTACCGCAACAATGATCGCGTTCTTTGTTGCGCTTTTACTCGTTACAGTTTGGGTCATCAATCAGTTTGTCGCACCGCAGCTGGTCGACAGCGAAAGCCGTCTGGTGCGTTATCAGGTCGATTCACTGGCCTCCGGTATTGTCGAGCAGATGAACCGTGTTCAGGCTCAGCAGCGTGCGATTACCGAAGCGGCCTCCGTCATGGACAGCGCCACCATTGACACCCTGTTACCGACGCTGGTTAACCAGTATCAGGACAGTAATGTCTTCGGCGGCGGCATCTGGCCGTTGCCAAATCGTCGCGATCCCGCCAAAGAGAAAAACAGCAGCTTCTTTGCCCGCAATGCCAGCAACGAACTGCAGGTCAATACCTACTGGAACTCCGATGCCGCCGACAAATACTGGGAGCAACCCTGGTACAAGGATGGCCTGGCCGCCCCGAAAGGGCAGTGCGCCTGGGCAAAAGCCTATCAGGATGCCGCCAGCCCACAGCCGCGAACCAACTGTGCCATGGCGATCTACCGCAACGGAACCGTCTGGGGGGTGGCAACCATCGACGTGACGCTGGGATTCTTTAACCAGCTGGCGAAGCAGATGGGCGAAACCATTCAGGGCAACGTGCTGATCGTCGAAGCGGATGGCAAAGTTGTCGGTAACGGTGCGCTGGTGAATGCCGCGCCGAAGCTGGAGAACCTGGCCGATGTGCAGACGCCGATGGCAGCGCCCCTGAAAGCGCTGCTGAGCGGGGCGGGCACCCAGCCACTGGAAACCACCTATGACAGCAGCGAAGGCGAGCAGACGCTGTTTCTGCAGGCCATTCCCGGCAGCCCATGGTTTCTCGCCAGCAGCCTGCCGACCAGCCTGCTGAAAGCGCAGTCGCATAACATGCTGACGCGTCTGGGCCTGGTGCAGATTCCGCTGGCGGTGATCCTGCTGCTGGTGTCGCTGGGCTTTGTCCGCGCCATGATGAAGCGTCTCAGCGTGCTGAACAGCAACATCGAAGCGCTGTCGACCGGCGGCGCGGACCTGACCCAGCGTCTGCCCGCCAGCAACAGCCCGGAGTTCAACGCCGTTGCGCAGAGCTTTAACCAGTTCATCAGCTATCTGCAGGGGTTAATCCAGCAGGTGGGCGACAGCGCGCTGGCGATCACTGCCGCGTCGCGCGAGATCGCCAGCGGCAACGCCAATCTCTCTTCGCGCACTGAAGATCAGGCCAGCTCGATTGTGGAAACGGCGGCGTCGATGGAGCAGCTGACCGGCACCGTGCGTCAGAACGCCGATAACGCCACTCACGCCAACCAGCTGGCGGGCGATGCCTCGCAGGTTGCCGCACGCGGTTCAGAAGTGGTGCGTCAGGTCGTCACCACCATGGGCGAGATCCACCATTCGTCACGTAAAGTGGTCGACATCATCAGCGTGATCGACAGCATCGCATTCCAGACCAATATCCTGGCGCTGAACGCCGCCGTCGAGGCAGCCCGTGCCGGTGAGCAGGGGCGCGGTTTTGCGGTGGTGGCGTCAGAAGTGCGCAACCTGGCGCAGCGCTCAGCCAATTCGGCGCGTGAGATTAAAAAGTTAATTGAAGAGTCCGTGGCGAACATTGATACCGGCAGCGCGCTGGTAGAGCAGGCGGGTCAGACGATGGATGAGCTGATGCAGGGCGTCAGCAGCGTAACGACGCTGATGAGCGAGATCATGTCAGCCAGCCGCGAACAGAGCATGGGGATCGAGCAGGTTAACGTGGCGATTACGCAGCTGGATGGCACTACCCAGCAGAACGCCGTTCTGGTGGAGCAGGTTTCTGCTGCGGCTCAGGCGATGGAGGCGCAGAGTACCCAGCTTGAGCAGGTGGTGCAGAGCTTCCGGCTGTAATTCTTCCTCAGGCCAGCGTTGCTGGCCTGATTTTCGTCTGGCGTCATCCGCTTACCTCTGCCCGATAAGGGTAAAAATTCCTTTCTGTTACGCCCAAACCGCGAATCTTGTGCCAGAATAGTTGAGAATAATCTCAAGGAAACGCCATGTCTGCTATTGAAGTTATCCTCGTTGACCACCTCGATCGTCCCACCGGCAAAATGGAAAAGCTGGAAGTGCATGAAAAAGGACTACTGCACCGCGCGGTGACGGTCTACGTCTTCAATTCCCGGCAGGAGCTGTTACTGCAGCGGCGCGCCAGCGATAAATATCACTGTGGTGGCTTGTGGAGTAATACCTGCTGCGGGCATCCGTATCCTCATGAATCGACCCGTGACGCCGCTGAACGCCGCCTGCGCGAAGAGATGGGCATGGTGGTGACGCTGACGCCGGTGTTTGAGCTGAGCTACAACCTGAAGCTGAGTAATGGCCTGACCGAGCATGAATATGGTCACGTCTTTTTTGCCGTCTGCGACAGCCTGCCGCAGCTCAATCCGCAGGAAGCGGACGCCTTCGATTATCGCCCGATGGCGTTGATTGAAGAGCAGATGCAGCAGCAGCCAGAGCAGTTCACGCCGTGGTTTTTGCATACCTTCCCGCGTATCCCGGACTATCTGGAGCAGTTTCCTTTCCCGGCCGTTACGGCATAAAAAAACCGCACTGAGGTGCGGTTTTCCTGCGCTCTGTCCACGCCCGCAGCGCGGATTATCGCGGCAGCTCAAAATCCTCTGCATCCACATCATAACCCGATGGTTCCCAGCGGATGGCCAGCAGGGCCAGCAGTCCGGCCAGCGGGGCCAGGAAGATCACCCAGAACACGCCGGTGCCGAGCGCCGCAACCAGCACCGGGAACAGAAACAGTGAAACGGTCGAACTGCCGCGCATCAGCGTCTGATTGAAGCCGACGCCCACACCCCGCAGCGACGTAGGGTAGCTGAGTGACGCAAAGGTCATGGTGTGCGAGCCGGGCCCGAATCCCTGACCAAACAGGAACAGCGCCAGCATCCCGATCGCGACAGCCGCTTCCTGCCCCCCTTCCGGGCGACCAATCAGCGCCAGCCCGAGCAGCGCCACACACTGACAACTGTAACCCGCCACCGACATCTTCCAGGCACCCAGACGCGGCACCAGACGCACCGCCAGCAGCCCGCCCACAAAGGCGAACAGCAGATTCAGCGCCAGCGACACCAGAATCGTGGTCAGCATCGACTGGGCAAAAAAGCTGGTGATGATCACCGGCAGGCCAAATGCGACGGCGTTATAAGCAAAGGATGAGGCGATAGAGGTAATGGTCGCCAGCAACGTGCGGCGGCGGTAGACGCCCTGCAGCAGCGCACCATAGTTGCGCCAGCTCGCCCTGCGCACCGGCGTAACCGGCGTCAGCGCGGCATCGGGTGCCACCTGCGCGTTGATATTCCATGCGCTGCGTAAGATCGCCGCCGCTCCTTTCAGGTCGCCCTGATTGGCCGCCCAGACCGGCGACTCACTCATGTAACGACTGCGGATAGCGATAATGACTATCGCCGGCACGGCTCCAAACCCCAGGATCAGCCGCCACAGCCAGTCGGTATGGCTCTCCGGCAATACCGCATAGAGCAGCAGCACCAGCAGATATGAGATACTGATCGCTGCGTACCAGGTCGGGCACCACATCGCCACGCTGGCGGCTTTATTCCCCTTACCGCGCAGCTTCGAAAACTCCGCCAGGAAGGCCATCGCCACCGGCAGATCGATGCCGACACCCAGGCCCATCACAAAGCGCGCTGCACCCAGCACATACTCATTGGGAGCAAAAGCACAGGCGATAGCCGCGACGACGAAAAAGAACATATCGGCCATAAAGACCCGATAGCGGCCAATCTTATCGGTGAGGTAGCCGCCGAGCAGCGCACCCACGATCGCCCCGAAGGTAATCGCGGAGGCGATCATGCCGGTGCCGGTCGGCGTAAGATGAAATTCGCGCGTCACATCTTTGATGCCAAAAGCCAGCGCACCCAGATCGTAGGCGTCAAGAAACACGCCTCCCAGCGCAATCGCCACCACGATGCGGGCATTATTGCGGGCGCTGTCGCCGCTGTTCACTAAACGGGAGACGTCAGCGGCGCTGCGAATCCATTGCGTTTCCCCGGCGGGCGAACGCCCGGCAGTCGCCACATGGGCAGAAGAAGTCAGGTCGGACATGATGTTATGCGTCTTTTATTATAAAAACAGATTTTCGAGAATAGCCGTTTAGACGCCCAGACGTAAATTCATTTGAGTTATATAAAATTATTTTATAATCTCAAATCGTTATCAGCTTGCGAGAAAGTCAGCGGCATCACCGCCGCGCCAGGCTACGCTTTTAAGGCAGAGAATTTACCGCTTCGCGCCCTGCCAGCATCGACTCACAAAGCAGGAGAGCAGTCTGATCGCTCAGGCGCACCATTGACGCCTCGCGAAAACATCACGCTATAACAACACGCGATAATGCGATAAGGAAAAGGTCATGGTCAGAATTCGGGGTTGGATCGGCGTCAGCGCCTTACTGCTCAGCATCGGGGTAGCACAGGCAGCCGATCCGGTGCGGGTCGGCTCAAAAATTGATACGGAAGGCTCGCTGCTGGGAAATGTGATTCTTCAGGTGCTGGAAAAGCATGGCGTGAAAACCGTGAATAAAATCCAGCTCGGCACCACTCAGGTGGTGCGTGGCGCGATCACGGCGGGCGAACTGGATATCTATCCGGAATATACCGGCAACGGCGCGTTTTTCTTTAACGATGAAAAAGACAGCGCCTGGAAGAATGCCGCCCAGGGCTATGAAAAAGTGAAAAAGCTCGATGCGGAGAAAAACCATCTGGTCTGGCTGACACCGGCACCGGCTAACAACACCTGGACCATCGCTGTGCGAAAAGATCTGGCCGAAAAGAATCAGCTTACCTCTCTGGCCGACCTCAGTGCCTGGCTGAAAAAGGGCGGGACCTTCAAACTGGCGGCGTCGGCAGAGTTTATTG